>CAYJOT010000006.1:0-34484 GCA_964371935.1 uncultured Candidatus Saccharibacteria bacterium
TCATAAGGGGATCATAACACGCGAGGAGTGAGGGAGACAAGAAGAGTTATGCACAGGAGCTATTCTTTCATCTTCTCGCGGATCTTTTTCATTATTTCCTCGCATATCTTCTGGTTTTCTTTGAGGAAGTTTTTGGCGTTATCGAAACCGACACCCAACTTTGTATTTTCATAATTCAAAGTATTGCCGGATTTTTTGACCAAGTCGTACTGGAGTCCGGCGTTGATCACCTCTGCTTCGCGCGAGATACCCTCGCCGTAAAAAATATCAAACTCCGCGACCCGGAAGGGTGCGGCTACTTTATTTTTTACGATCTTTACCTTAGTGCGGCTGCCAATGATTTCCTCGCCTTTCTTGATCTGCGCGGAACGGCGGATATCCATACGCACGGATGAGTAAAATTTAAGCGCCTTGCCGCCCGGCGTTGTTTCCGGGTTGCCCCACACCACGCCGATCTGCATGCGGATCTGATTGATAAAGATGACCGCTGTCTTTGACTTTGCCACGATCGCGGTGAGCTTGCGAAGCGCATGCGACATAAGCCGCGCCTGCAACCCCATATGCTGCTGCCCCATGTCCCCTTCAATCTCTGCCCGCGGCGTGAGCGCCGCAACGGAATCAACCACGATCACGTCTACCGCACTTGAGCGAACCAGCGACTCAACAATCTCCAATGCCTGCTCGCCCGTGTCCGGCTGCGAGATAAGCAGATCGTTGATCTTTACCCCGATTTTTTTGGCATACTCCGGATCAAGCGCGTGCTCCGCGTCAACAAACGCGGCAAGCCCGCCTTTTTTCTGGGCCTCGCGAACAATATGCAGGCACAGCGTGGTCTTGCCGGAGGATTCCGGTCCGAAAATCTCGATAATGCGCCCTGCGGGCACGCCGCCGACACCCAATGCCGCATCAAGCATGAAAGAGCCGGTCGGAATCGAATCCACGTCTACCCGCGGCGTATCGCCAAGCTTCATGATGGACCCCTCCCCGTATTTTTCCTGAATCCCCTTTACCGCCGCATCAAGCATTTTTTGCTTGTCGAGCTTGTCGTTTTTTCTTGTTTCTTTTGGCATAAAAATTTGTTAGTTATTATCTTACCACTCCGGCCCTGGTGACTCGCGTTTCTTTTCCAAAGCGATTACGCACCAAAAACTCGAGGATGTTTACGCCGGGCTGCAGATCGATCTCTGCATCAAAATTTCCTGCTCCGTCTATGGTAACTTCGCGCCCGTTCACTGTCAATTGACTCTCCTTCTCCGTTGCTCCTTTGACGCGCACGAATGGGATATCCACGGCAAATGCATCAACGGGCTCCTGCAACGCCAGGCGCGGCGCACCGGTAAAGTGCGCGAGCTGTATGCCGAGAAAAACCAAAAATGCCGCCAGTGCAATCACGCTCAGCGCCTGAGCGAGACGCATAGGCGTGAGCAGCCAGGCATGCTTTTTTGTGCTCGTCGGAAGCGCCACCGGCTCCTGGTCTTTCCCGGGAAAGCGCGCAAGCCATTCCTCCCCAAACAGCTCCATGCATGCGGCCTGCTGATATTTTTCGGTGATCCCGAGGAATACAAGACTTCGTTTTAGAAACCCGTGCGCGTAAATTTTTGCCGGAAATATATGATAGGCGCCCTCCTCGAGCGCCGCCACATACCGCGGAGCGATCTTCAGCTCGCGCGCCATCTCATCTGTACTGACATGCTTTGCCTCGCGCCGCATGCGCATATACTCACCAAGCGCCATGTTGGCGCGTGCCTCCTCCGGAAGTATTGCTTCATGCAGATCGTTAACTGATTTCATAGATTATACTTCGCCTCCCAGCACGTCCTCGTTGTTGGGAATATAATCCGCGGTCTTAATGAGCACCTCGCGGGGCTTGGCGCCGTCGCCGGGGCCGATTACGCCTTCTTGCTCGAGCAGATCAAGCAGGCGCGCGGCCCGGGCATAGCCCACGCGCAGGCGGCGCTGCAGGTAGGATGCAGATGCTTTTCCGGAGTCGATCACCAATGCCTTTGCTTCCGGGTAGAGCACATCATCGCCATCGTCAAACATCTCCCCACTCGCCTTCTTGTTGTCTTCTTCGAGTTTTGTATCAAGGATTGCTTCATCGTACTCGGGTGCCTCTGATTCCTCGCGCAGGAAATCAACCACAGCCTTTACCTCCTGCTCCGCGACAAACCCGCCCTGGAGACGGCGCGGCTTTGCGGTATCGCCTGCGAGAAATAGCATATCGCCGTTGCCAAGCAGTTTTTCCGCACCGGCCATGTCAAGAATGGTGCGCGAGTCAACTTGCGACGCCACCTGAAACGCGATGCGCGAGGTAATGTTTGCCTTGATAAGTCCGGTGATCACCTCCACCGACGGCCGCTGGGTTGCCACGATCAGGTGAATGCCGATCGCGCGCGCCATCTGCGCCAGACGGATGATCGAGTGCTCAACCTCGCGAGGAAAAAGCGCCATTAAATCCGCAAGCTCATCAATCATAATCACGATATAGGACAGTATCTCGCCATCCGGTTCTTTGGAAACAGCCGCGTTGTAGCTTACGATATCGCGGGCATGGCGCATGGACAGCAGTTCGTACCGCCGGTCCATTTCTTTGGTTGCCCAGCGAAGCGCCTGCACCGTGGTTTTCGCATCGGTGATAACCGGGGTCAGCAGATGCGGAATGTCGCCATACACAGAAAGCTCCACGCGCTTGGGATCAACCAAAATAAACCGAAGTATTTCCGGAGGATTGCGGTAAAGCAAGGACGTGATGATCGCGTGCGCGGCAATTGATTTTCCGGATCCGGTAGCGCCACTGATAAGAAGATGCGGCATACGTGCCAGATTGCCGTAGACCGGAGCGCCGGTCACGTCGCGGCCAAGCGCCAGAAGCAACGGCTGTGCGGCATCCTGGAATGCTGGCGTTTCCATGAGTGCGCGAATGCCGACAAGCGCAATGGAGCGATTGGGAATCTCGATCCCCACGAGCGATTTGCCCGGGATCGGCGCCTCGATCCTGATCGGATGCGCCGCCAAAGACAGAGATAAATCGTTGTGAAGTGCCACGATTCGTGCGAGTTTTACTCCCTCGGCGGGCCGCAAGGTATATTGCGTTACCGTAGGCCCTATCGACACCTCGCCCATCTCAACCGGGATGCCGAAATTCTCAAGCGTGCGCTTGATGATATTGGCATTGGCGCGAATGTCACCTGACGACGGCTTGCCATGATCCCCTTGCAGCAACTCCAAGGGTGGCTTGGTGTAGACGAATTTTTTCGCGAATTTGCGAAGTGAGATGGATGCTTCGTCCTGCTTTGCTGCGGCCGGCGTGGGCCGGCTGATATGCGCCGATTCGTCGTTTTTTTTCTCAAGCGCCGCGCTCAACTTTTCCTGCATCCCGGCAATCATTGCCGCAACACCCCCGGCCTCTTCTGCATGAGAATCTTCTGCTGTTTCTTCCGCGGTTTCCACCTCTTCACGTTCATCCCGCCACCAGAGTGGTATATCAAAAATAAGCAGCGACGAGATCACCAAAAGCCCGCCCACCAAGATCACGCTTGCCCAAAAATCAAAGAGTTTCAGAAAAAGCGCCCCGAGCATAAGGCCAAGAAACCCGCCGGTACCAGCGCCAAAGATCACATGAAATCCGGTCAGGCACGATACGAGCAAAAGCGCGCCACCGATCAGCGTCACACCAAGCACCTGTTTTGGCCCCGAGAAGAGCAGCGAAAATCCCATGAGCACCAAAATCAGCGGCGCGAAAAAATATCCTTTGCCAAGCAGGAAATCAAACACGCGAAAAATGAGTCCTCCGGCGGCCCCGCCCTGCCCGATATAACTCAACACCAATAACGCCGTAACCAAAAAAAGAAGTACTGCAAAAATGCTTTTCTTGGTCTCCGGCTTCAAATCTGAGTGCCATGCCGGAGCAGCCGGACGCTGGACACCAACCGCCGGAGATTTTTTCTTCCCGTTCATCTTTTTCTTGGTTGCCATAGCTTTTATTATAGCAAGATAGAGGAGAATTAAGCAAGAAATAAAACCCCGTTAAGAGCAGGGCTTTATTATAAATCATAGAGTATTTTTCTAGAAAATTACAAATTCTTCCGATACCCGGTGCCTGCGGGGATTAGGCGGCCGATGATGACGTTTTCTTTCAGGCCCTTGAGGCCGTCGGTGCGGCCTCGGATGGCGGCGTCTATGAGAACGCGGGCGGTTTCCTGGAAAGAGGCGGCGGACAGGAAGCTGGAGGTGGAGAGGGAGACGCGGGTGATGGCCATAAGCAGTTGGTAGGCGGTGGCCGGTTTTTTGCCTGCTGTGATGGCGTTGCGGTTCTGGTTGCGGAATTCGAATTTCTCCACCACTTCGCCGGCGCTGAATTCGGTGTCTCCGGCGTCTTTTATTTTGACGCGCGAAAACATCTGCTTTACCACAATCTCAATGTGCTTGTCGTTGATGGGCGCGCCCTGCAAAGAATAAATTTTCTGCACCTCTTTAATCACATAACGCTCAACAGTGTCCTTGCCGGCAAACTTGAAGAGTTCGCGAAGATCCGCATGGCCTTCGCTCATAATATCGCCGCGCTTTACCGCAGAACCAAGTTTGACGAGTATGCCAATGCCCGGCGGTACGCGGAATTCCCGTATGCCGCCGTTGTCAGTGCTCTTTTTCTTGGATTTTGATTTTAACGGCCTTGCCTTTTCGTCCGGATGCACTTCAATCTTGATCACCCATTCGCGTCCGGCTTCCGCAATTTCGATCACCTCGCCGGCAACATCGCTCACCACGGCCTTGCCTTTTGGCGGACGCACTTCAAAGATTTCCTCCACGCGTGGCAAACCGGTCGTGATGTCCGTGCCTCCGGCAACGCCGCCCTGGTGAAAGGTGCGCATGGTAAGCTGCGTACCTGGCTCGCCAATGGCCTGCGCGGCAACGATACCAACGGCCTCGCCCATGCGTACCAGTATGTTTTTTCCAAGATCATAGCCGTAGCACTGCTGGCACACGCCGCGCAAACTCCGGCACGTAATGGGTGAGCGTACCACCAGGCGCTGCACTTTTTTCTCATCAATCAATTTGACGCGCTCGTAGTCGATGATCTCGCCCTTGGCAACCACAATGTTTCCCTCGGCACCCCGCGCATCTTCAAAGAGTATTCGGCCGAATGCGCGCTGGGCAAGCGGCTTATTGATCTCCTCCGAGTCCTTTGCGAGTATTTCGTACCCGTTTTTGGTCCTGCAATCCGGTTCGGTTACGATCACGTCCTGCGAGACGTCCACGAGCCGACGCGTCAGGTATCCGGCGGCAGAGGTGCGAAGAGCGGTGTCCGCGGTCCCTTTTCGCGCGCCGTGCGTGGAGATGAAGAATTCCAGCACGTTCAGACCCTCCTTATATGATGACAATACCGGAAGCTCAATAATGCGCCCGGCCGGGTTTACCACAAGTCCCTTCATGCCGGACATCTGACGCAATTGTGTCCACGATCCTCGCGCGCCCGAGTTGACCAGCGTCGCGATCGAGCCGTTCGGATCAAGCGCGGTTGGCACAAGCTTGGTCACCTTCTCAACTACTCCGGTCCAAATTTCCACGATCCGTGCGTAGCGTTCGCGTTCGGTTAAGAGGCCGCGCTGATACTGATCAATCACGCTATTTACTTCATTTTCGGCAGCCGCAATCAGTTCCCCCTTTTCTTTCGGGATCACCAGATCGCCCATGCCCCACGAAACGCTTGAGACGGTCGCGTACGCAAAACCGAAATCTTTAATATTATCCAAAATCTGGGGCGTACCTTCAATTCCATACTTCTTGATCACCTGCGCCACAATATCTCCGAGGTCGCGGCTGCGAAGTTGGCTGTTGACGTACGGAAAATCGGCCGGTAGTGCGCGGTTGAACAAAATCCTGCCGACGGATGTCTCGATAATTTCTCCGTTTTCCATTCGCACTTTTATTTTCGCCTGAAGATCAACGATGCCGAAATCTTTGGCAAGCACTGCCTCCTGCTCGGAGGCGAATATCTTGCCCTCGCCTGTTAAGCCGTCCTTGACCGTAGTCGCAAAATAGCACCCCAGCACCATGTCTTTGGTCGGATCCACGATAGGGCCGCCGGTTGCGGGCTTAAGCAAATTGCGCGCCGAGAGCATAATGTTGCGCGCCTCGTCCTGGGCCTCATCCGTGAGCGGCAAGTGCACGGCCATCTGATCGCCGTCAAAATCAGCGTTAAAGGCCGGACATACCATGGGGTGGATCTGAATCGCATCGCCCTCAATCAGTATCGGCTGGAATGCCTGGATGCCAAGCCGGTGCAGCGTGGGCGCGCGGTTGAGCAAAATGCAGCGCCCATCAATCACCTCTTCCAAGACCCCCCACACATGCGGGTCCTGATCTTCAATCAGCTTGCCCGCACCGCGGATATTATGCGCAACCTCGCGTTCGATCAGCTTGCGAATCACAAACGGCTTAAAAAGTTCCAGCGCCATTTTTTTCGGCAGCCCGCACTGGTGCAGTTTCAAATACGGGCCTACTACGATGACGGATCGTCCGGAGTAGTCAACGCGCTTGCCCAGGAGATTCTGGCGGAAACGCCCCTGCTTTCCTTTGAGAATATCGGCGAGCGACTTGAGCGGCCTGCGCTGTACTTGCGAGGCAACCGGCGTGGTGCCGCGGCGGATTGAATTGTCGATCAGCGCATCCACGGCCTCCTGCAGCATGCGTTTTTCGTTTCGCGTGATGACATCCGGCGCGGAAAGCTCATGCAGGCGCTTGAGCCGGTTGTTGCGGTTAATAACGCGGCGGTAGAGATCATTCAGATCAGATGTCGCGTAGCGCCCGCCGTCAAGCTGCACCATAGGACGCAGATCAGGAGGGATGATCGGAATTTGCGTCAAGAACATCCATTCCGGGCGCACGCCCGAGCTGATCATGCCGCGGATCACCGCAAGGCGTCGTTCGGTCTTATGGCGCTGGATAGGGGTCTGATTTGTCAGCCCAAGCGTAAGCGTTGACTCGAGCTCCACCAGATTGAGATTCTGTAAAATATCGCGGATGGCCTCGGCTCCGATTGCGGCATCAAACACCTCGCCGAATTTTTTCGAAAGCCGGTGATACTCGACTTCGGAGATCACATCATGGAACGAAATCGAGCGCAATTCGTCTTTGATCTTTTCTTTCGCGTCTTTGAGGCGGGCAACTTCCTCTTTGTCCGCATCTTTTGATTTCTGCTTGAACTCGCGCTCAATCTCGTCGAGCGCGGTCAGGCGCGCACCCTCGTCTACGCGGGTGATCACGTACCCGGCAAAGTAAATCACTTTCTCAAGATTGCTCACGGTCATGTCGAGCATGAGCCCGACTTTCGACGGCACGCCGCGCAAGAACCAGATATGACTCACCGGAGCCGCAAGCGAGATATGCCCCATGCGCTCGCGCCGCACAATCGCGCGTGTCACCTCCACGCCGCACTTATCGCACACAATCCCCTTGTACCGGATTCGGCGGTATTTGCCGCAGTAGCACTCCCAGTCCTTGACCGGCCCGAAAATCCGCTCATCAAACAACCCGTCGCGCTCCGGCTTGGCCGTCCTATAGTTAATCGTCTCCGGCTTCGTCACCTCCCCAAACGACCACGACAAAATATTCTCCGGCGATGCCAGCTTCAAGCTGATTCCCTCAAAATCGGTCAGTGATGATTGTTCCATGATCTTTGAAAATGAAGATTACACCGAGCTTCTTACTTTTCCACGCACGGCCTTTCGGGGTATTGCCAGTGCCTCTTGTTCCTCGTTCTGCGCTTCTTCCTGCGATCCTTCTTTCTTGATCATACGCACGTCAAAGGCAAGGCCGCGGAGTTCGTTGATGAGTACGTTGAAGGAGGCCGGAATGTTGGGGGTTCTGATTTTTTCTCCGTTGATGATGGCCTCGTAGGTTGCGGAGCGGCCCATCACGTCGTCGGATTTGATGGTGAGCATCTCCTGCAAGGTGTGTGCGGCGCCGTATCCTTCAAGCGCCCATACTTCCATCTCGCCGAAACGCTGGCCGCCAAATTGCGCTTTGCCGCCGAGCGGCTGCTGGGTGATGAGCGAGTACGGGCCGATGGAACGCATGTGAATTTTGTCTTCCACCAAGTGATTGAGCTTCATCACGTAAATCTGCCCGACAGTAATGCGTTTGCCGAATTTTTCTCCGGTACGGCCGTCATAGAGCGTGACCTGTCCGTCTTCCGGCAACCCGGCTTTGACAAGCTCTCCCCGGATTTCGGCCTCGGTCACGCCCGCAAGCGCCGGCGTAATGGCGCGGTAGCCGAGCTTATCCGCGGCCCAGCCAAGATGCGTTTCAAAAATCTGCCCGAGGTTCATGCGCGAGGCAACGCCGAGTGGATTGAGAATAATCTCAACCGGCCGGCCGTCTTCCAAATACGGCATATCTTCCTCCGGCAAAATGCGCGAGATCACGCCCTTGTTGCCGTGGCGTCCGGCAAGCTTGTCCCCTACTGAAACCTTTCGAAGCTGTGCTACATCCACCTGTACTTGCTTGATCACACCCGCATCTAATTTGTCTCCGCGCTCGCGCGAGAATACGCGGATGCCCACGATGCGCCCGCGCTTGCCGTGCGGCAGCCGCAGCGACGTATCTTTTACGTCGCGCGCCTTCTCGCCGAAAATCGCGCGCAGCAGTTTTTCTTCCGGCGTCAGATCCGATTCGCCTTTGGGCGAGATCTTGCCCACCAGAATATCTCCGGAGCGCACTTCCGCACCTATGCGCACAATGCCGTCTTCGTCAAGATTGCGCAGTTTGTCCTCGCCGACGTTCGGAATATCCGCGCTCGTGATTTCCGGACCAAGTTTGGTATCGCGCACATCAACCGTAAAATCCTCGATGTGGATCGAAGTGTACCGGTCGTCTTTCAAAAGCCGTTCGGACAGGATAATCGCGTCCTCGTAGTTGGCACCGGACCACGACACAAACGCCACGAGCACATTTTGCCCCAGCGCCAAATCTCCCTGGTCCGTGGACGAACTGTCCGCGAGTACGTCGCCTTTTTTCACCTTTTGACCCGGCTTGGCTACCGCTACCTGGCGGATTACCGTAAACGCATTGGTGCGCTGGAACGAGACAAAACGATATTCGTACAGCTTTCCGCTCTTGCCGCGCACATGGATGTGGCGCGCATCCACTTCCTCGATTACCCCGTCCTCTTCCGCAAGGATCACGCGCCCGGAGTCGCGTGCCGCCTTTGATTCAACGCCGGTTGAGACCAAAGGCGCCTGCGCTTTAATGCAAGGCACGGCCTGGCGCTGCATGTTTGATCCCATGAGCGCGCGGTTTGCGTCGTCGTTTTCCAAAAACGGGATTAAACTCGTTGCGATACTGATGGCCTGCTGCGGAGACACGTCTATATAGTGCACTTCCTCACGGCGTACGATGCTCGGGCTTCCTTGCACGCGCGCTTCAACCCGGTCTTCAAGAATCATACCATCGGCATCCACTTTAATACCCGCATGCGCGATATTGTATTTCACTTCGGCAACCGCATTCAGGTATGCAACCTCACCGGTAAGCCGGCTATTCTCAACGCGCATATACGGCGTCTCAATAAGTCCGAGCGAATTAAGCCGCGCATAAGAGGCAAGGTGCCCTACGAGTCCGATGTTCGGGCCTTCCGGCGTCTGAATCGGGCAGATGCGGCCGTAGTGGGACGGATGCACGTCGCGCACCTCAAATCCGGCCCGTTCGCGCTGGAGCCCGCCCGGGCCCATAGCCGAGAGCCGGCGCTTGTGCTCGAGCTCGGAAAGCGGATTCACCTGATCCATAAATTGCGAGAGCTGCGACGACGTAAAGAATTCCTTCACCGACGCCATAAACGGCCGCGCGTTGATAAGCTGTGCCGGCGTCAGGGAAAAGAGATCGAGCGTAGACATGCGGTCGCGCACGATGCGCGCCATGCGGCTGATGCCCACGCGCAATTTGTTTTGCAAAAGCTCCCCCACTCCGCGCACGCGGCGGTTGCCCAGATGGTCAATGTCATCGGCCGGCGCGTCGCCAACCGTATTGAGCCGCATGATTTCGGCCATGACGGCAATAATGTCGTCGCTGGAAAGAATGCGGTGCGAACGGTCTTCGGCCTTCCCGCTCGGCAATTTTGCCGCATGGCTCAACCGCTGGTTGAATTTATAGCGCCCCACTTCAGCAAGATCGTAACGGTCAAAGCTGATCATGGACTGGATCAGGGTGCACGCATTGTCCACGGTCGCGAGGTCTCCGGGCCGGATGCGCTTGTATACTTCAATGAACGCATCGTCGCGGGTCTTTGACGGATCCCGTTCCAATGTTTTTTTGATATACGATATTTCGCCGTTGTCGGTGTCTTTGAACCGCTCAAGAATCTCATCGTCATTGGTCATGCCAAATACGCGCAAAAGCGCCGTTGCCGGAATTTTTCGCTTGCGGTCAATCTTTACGTGGATGGATCCGTCCACGTCCGTTTCAAACTCGAGCCACGCGCCGCGGTTTGGGATGATCTTTGCGCCAAAGGAACGTTTACCTCGCGACAGAGAGCTCGTGAAGTATACGCCGGATGAGCGGATCAGTTGTGAGACCACCACGCGCTCCACGCCGTTTACAATAAAGGTGCCCCGCGGGGTCATGATGGGAAAATCTCCGAGATAGATTTCCTGCTCTTTGAGCTCCCCGGTCTTCTTATTGGTCAGGCGCGCCCGCACCCGAAGCGGCGCCTCGTACGACATATTGAGCTCGCGGGATTTGACTTCGGTACATTTTGGTTCGTCCAGAGAGAATTGCACGAATTCGAGCACAAGTTCATTTCCACTGTAATCTTTGATCGGCGAAATCTCATCAAAGAGTTCCCGCAACCCTTTTCCAAAAAACCAACTATATGAATCAAGCTGGATCTCGGCAAGATTTGGCGGTTCAACTGCAGATTTTCGATATTGAGAAAAGTATTTTTTTTCCATAATAAGAAAATGAAAAAGCAAAAGTGCCCTTCTTCTTTCGAGGGTTATTACACACCTTTTGCGATGTTAACTAAATTCGCAAATAAGGTAAATCATTATTAAATCTCTTACCTATCTCTCTTTTTCCTTACTTTCCGAGCGAAAACTTACTTACATCCAGAGTATAAGGCCAAACAAGATGCTTGTCAAGTGTGGTTATCCACACCCACTACCCCGCCTTTGTCTTTTTTTCTTTCTATGGTACGGTAGGCAGGTATGAATTGAATATTTATGGCATCTGTTCACGAACTTCTGGTCGCGTCAGTCACCCCGGAAAATCTGGAGCGGGGGGTTTTGTGGTTCTCGGAAAACCGTGAGGCCGTGAAGAAGGCGGCAAGCAGCCATCTTTGGTGGCGGAATAATGTCATTGTATTGGAAGACAACCTTGCCATAAAACCATCAGAACTTATCCGGCGTATAGCCGATCTTGGCTACGAGCGTACGCAAACCGTGAGTGGCAAGGGGCTTATGAGCGTACGCGGAGGCATTGTCGAGATCTGGCCGGTTAACACTGACGCACCCTGTCTGATTGAGTTTAACGGAAATGTCATTTCTCAAATCCTGCACCGGCCAAAAATCGAAGAGCGATCAAAACCAAAATCAATTCGCGGTAACGCAATCGAAAAACTTCCTATCGGAAGCTATGTCGTACACATCGATCATGGTATAGGAGTATTACAAGACCCTATGTCATTCCCGTCCCCCATCAAAGTACGGGATAAACTTCAGCGGGAATCCAGAATCAATAATCACTGGATCTCCGATCAAGTCGGAGATGACAAAGAAAACATACGAGAGCCAAAATATTACACAATCTCCTACGCTCCGGCGCGAACCGGAGGCGAACCGGATATCCTCTATGTTCCTGTTGATCAAAAAGACCGGCTCTCGCCGTATGTCGGGTTTGCAACGCCGCACGTGCATCGCTTAGGCGGCAGCGTGTGGGAAAAAACCAAACGCAAGGTCAAAGAGGAGACCGAAAAACTAGCCCGCGAACTTTTGGCGCTCTACGCAAAACGCCATATTATTGAGCGTGCCCCACATACGGGTGATGCCGGACTTGAGGAAGAGCTGATCGCACGATTCCCCTTTCAGGAAACCGTTGACCAACTCAAAGCAGAGGAAGAAATTATGCATGACCTCGCGCGCGTCCAACCCATGGACCGGATTCTCTGCGGAGACGTTGGTTTTGGCAAGACCGAGATCGCGATCCGTGCCGCGCTTCGCGTGATCGCATCCGGCAAGCAGGTATGCCTGCTTGCTCCGACCACCGTGCTCGCGGCCCAGCACGAGCGCACGCTTAAGGATCGCTTTGCGGAAACCGCGATTTCCGTTGGCATGCTCTCGCGGCTCACCTCCAGACACGAAGAAAAAAATATCCTGCACGGTTTGCAATCCGGAACCGTTGATTGCGTGGTGGGTACGCACCGCCTCCTTTCAAAAGACATTACCATAAAAAATCTCGGACTCGTGATTATAGACGAAGAGCAGCGGTTCGGAGTCAAACAAAAAGAAGCGCTCAAAAACCTGCGTACCGAAGTTGACGTGCTTTCCCTCTCTGCAACCCCGATCCCCCGTACCTTGCAGCTGACCCTCGCCCATGTGCGCGACATATCATTTCTCAAGACCCCGCCGCCCGACCGCCTTGCCATTCATACGTTCGTGCTCCCCTACACGCAAAAAACCATTGCCGCGGCCTTGCACCGCGAACTAAAACGTGGCGGACAAATCTATTTTCTCCATAACCGAATTGAGACCATTGGCGCCGTAAAACAAAAACTTGAAAAACTTCTCCAAAAAATATCACTGCGCCAAGAGCGAGACGGGAATGTGCTTGAGCGTTTTAGCGAAGCGTCTAACGAAAGCACATTCCCGTCTCGCTCACCAGCGAGCAAGCCAAAGATCGGCGTGATGCATGGGAGAATGAAGGAAAAAGAGATGATTACGGTGATGGACGATTTTCGCGAGAAAAAAATAGATATTCTGCTGGCGACCACCATTATTGAAAACGGGCTTGATATATCATCCGCGAACACGCTCATTGTAGATGATGCGACTCTCATCGGCTTAGCCGAAGCGCACCAGTTGCGCGGCCGCGTAGGCAGGAGTGCGGCGCAGGCATTCGCCTACTTTCTCTACAAGCCGCGCCATATAACTGAAAAAGCCGCGGACCGCCTGCAGGCATTGCAGGATTACGCCAACCTTGGCTCCGGCTACGACATAGCGTTGCGCGACCTCGAGATCCGAGGCGCCGGAAACATCCTGGGCCGCGAACAATCCGGCACCATCAACAAGATCGGTTTGAATTTATACTACCAGATGTTGGCAGAGGCGATTGAGGAGGTGAAGCAAAAAACATAATCCCTTATGACGATCTGCCACAAGGGATTATCAATTACCAAAAATATTTTACTATCGGTTTAAATCTTTGGTAAATCTTGAGATGTAGGGATGCTACATATATTTGCCACTCCTCTCTCTTTATACTAATCTAAAAGCACATGGACAATAATGCTGATCTTGCGTATCTTCATGCATTCAATATGATTTCGCAGGTCGGGGCTGCGACGCTTCGGGCGCTGAAGCAGCGGTTTGGATCGTATGAACGCGCGTGGCAGGCAGAGGCTGATGACATTCACATGTGCGGATTGCGGCAGCAAATAGCGGTTGACGAAATACTTACTGGACGGCCGCTGATTGATCCGCGGCAAGAGCATGAAAAGGTGTTGGCTGCTGGTGTGTGGATGATTGCGGAAGACGATGAGGACTATCCCTTGCTTCTCAAAGAAATTCCTAATCCTCCGGCGGCGCTGTATGGGAAAGGAATGCTGCTTGGTGAACAGTTCGCCCACGGGCGAATCTCTATTGGGATTGTGGGTACGCGCCGCACTACGGCGTACGGGTTGCAGGCGGCGGACGTTATGGTGCGCGATCTTGTATCCGCAGACATGATCATCACGAGCGGGCTTGCGCTTGGCATTGATACCAAGGCGCACCAGACCGCGCTGGATACCGAGGGTACGACCATTGCGGTAATCGGATCCGGACTTGACGACTCGGTTCTTTTTCCGCACGAGAACAGAAAACTTTTGCACCGGATTATTGACTCAGGCGGCACCGCGCTTTCGGAGTACCCGCCGTTTACCAAAGCCAGGCGAGAATACTTTCCCATGCGCAACCGTATTCTTTCCGGACTTTCCCGCGGAATCGTGGTGATTGAGGCGCGGGAAAAGTCGGGCGCCTTGATCACGGCGCGCTTTGCGCTGGAGCAGAACCGCGAGGTGTTTGCCGTGCCCGGGTCGATCTTCTCGCCCACCTCCCACGGCCCCAATGCCCTTATCCGCGAAGGCGCGAAACTCATCATGTCTGCCGCGGACATACTTGACGAGTTTGGAATTGTGTACCAAGATGAAGCGCGTCAGCATGCGGACGTGACAGAAGTGGAAGCATCGTTGCTTGTTCTGCTTGAAGAGGCGCACTCGGTTGACGAAATAAAAAGAAAATTAGGAATGCAAACTGCGGAAATTTTGGCAACGCTTTCGCTGCTTGAACTCAAGGGTCTGATAAGAACTATGGGCGTAGACATCTATCAAAAAGTATGAAGCTCGTCATTGTCGAATCCCCGGCAAAGTCGAAAACCATTTCAAAGTATCTTGGGCGGGACTACACGGTCAAAGCGTCGGTGGGACATGTGCGCGATTTGCCCAAGAGCAATAAAAACGCGATAGACATCGCGCACGGTTTTGTGCCCCACTACGAGATTTCCAAAGGAAAAGAAAAAGTAATCAGCGATTTGCGTGCGTCCGCGAAAAAAGCAACTGAAGTGCTGCTCGCCACCGACCCTGACCGCGAAGGCGAGGCAATCGCCTGGCATGTAGCGCAGGCGCTGGGCTTAAAAAACGCCAAGCGCGTGGTATTTCATGAAATAACCGAACGCGCGGTCAAGAACGCCATTGAGCACCCGCGGCCTATAGACCAAAACCTGCGCAAGGCCCAGGAGGCGCGCCGCGTGCTTGACCGCTTAGTCGGGTATGATCTTTCCGGGCTCATCTGGAAAAAAGTGCGCTACGGGCTTTCGGCCGGGCGCGTGCAATCCCCGGCGCTGCGCATACTGGTGGAACGCGAACGGGAGATACGCGCGTTCAAGCCCGAAGATTTCTGGGTGATTACCGCAGATGTTGAGACAAACAAAAAAATACCACTCACGCTCACCTGCTCGCAAGAACCCAAAACACAAGAAGATGCAGATGCAATTCTTGAAGCCGGAAGAAAGGGCGCATGGTCGGTCAAAGACATTACCGAGAGCGAGATGCGGCGCGCCGCGCGTCCGCCGTTTACCACCTCCACCCTGCAGCAGGCCGCATCTTCGCGTTTGGGGATTTCTCCGTCGCGCACCATGGGCATCGCGCAAAAATTGTATGAGGACGGCCACATCACGTATATGCGCACGGACAGTATGACATTGAGCGCTGTGGCGCAGCAGCAGATCCTTGGCATAGTAGAGGCAGCCTACGGCAAAAATTACGTCCGCGCCCAGCACTACAAAACAAAAAGTAAAAACGCGCAGGAGGCGCACGAAGCGATTAGGCCCACAGATGCGGGCAGGAAAAGCGCCGGGGGCACAGAAGAGCAGCAACGACTATACCGCCTGATCTGGCAGCGCACCATTGCGAGCCAGATGGCCGCCGCGCAATTATTGAAAACAAAAATTATCGCGCACGTTGGCCTGCCTCCTGCCCGCGCAGGCGGGGCGCAGGCAGGAGATGGTAAAACGGCACTCCCGACGTATGTCGAGATTCCCGACTTTTTCGTGAACGGTTCGCGTACGCTTTTTGACGGCTGGCTCAAGGCTGACCCTCATGCAAAAGGTGAAGACGTAGAACTGCCCAAAGTTTCCGTTGGCGAGCCGCTCACCTTGCTCGACATCAAAGACGAGCACAAACAAACCCAGCCACCCGGGCGCTATTCCGAAGCCGGACTCGTAAAGGAATTGGAAAAGCGCGGCATCGGGCGCCCATCCACCTACGCGTCTATTATTAAGACACTTCATGACCGCGAGTATGTGGAGCGGGAAAACAGGAGCTTAAAGCCTACCGATACCGGAGAGGTGGTGAGTTCATTTTTGGAAGACCAGTTTGCCAACTACATCAGCGACTCATTTACCGCCCAAATGGAGGACAAGCTCGACGACATTGCCGATGGCAAGGCAGAGTATGAAAAGATCTTACGCGATTTTTATACGCCATTCACGAAAGAGGTGGCATCCAAAAAAGACACGCCAAAACTCACCACGCTCGGTAACGCACCCCAAGGTATTCAATGCCAGATCTGCAACGCCGATATGGTGGTCAAACTCGGCAGATCAGGAAAGTTTTTAAGCTGCTCCCGCTTTCCCGACTGCATTGGCATGCGCGACCTCGACGGCACTGAACGCGAAGGCCCGAAAGAGACCGGTGAGGAATGTCCGGAGTGTCTTGCTACGCGAGATCCCGCGAAGCGGGATAAAATCGGCAAGCTGATTGAGCGCGACGGAAAATTCGGCAAATTTATCGCGTGCGACAGGTATCCCAAGTGCAAATATATTAAAAAAAACGAGAACAGTGCCGGTGGCGAAAAAACCGGAGTCGCGTGTCCCGCGTGTCTCGCTTCGCGAGATCGGCATGATAAACCCGGCGAAATGGTGGGTCGCCGCGGTCGCTTCGGCATTTTTTACAGCTGCTCCGCCTATCCAAAATGCAAATACGCCATCAAGGCAAAGCCAACTGGCGCTCTCTGTCCTACTTGTGGTTCGCTCATGATGGAAGGCACCAAAACCATTCCGGAGCGCTGTTCTAAAAAGGAGTGTCCGAATCATAACCCGCAAAAAACGGAAAAATAGATTGATACAACAAAGCACACGCGTTTGCTTTTATACACCTCATCTAATAAGGCAACTCGTCGTAGTCCATCTGGCGCGCAAGATCGCGAAGATGCTGTTCCGCTTCTGAATTCTGTGCGAATGTGGCCGGATTCAGCAATTGGTCGAACCCCCCGGTGAGACGTTGTGATCTGTAGAATGCGTCAAGAATGTTTGCATCAAATTGCGAGTAGACACCATTCATCTTCTCCTTGAAGGATCGCGCCGTTTCCGTATTCGCATTTATTGCATCATTGGTATCAAGTATCTCGCGATACCGTATTTTCTGCCACAGGAGAAATCCCGCCTGCGACTGTATCCAACCAAGCATGTCTTGTGCAGCTTTTGACATTTCTTCAAAACGCTTTTCCGGTTCTTTGGAAAAATCCGCAAAACCATTGGCAATGCGTTCCCGCAGCAGCGGTCTTAATTCCCAATACTCCGCATTGCCCTTGCGTCTGAACTCGCGGGCATCAACTCTGCCTCCTTCGGAAAGATCTCCCATTGCGATCGCAACTACCGCAAGCGAACTCTTCGCATGAACAAAGGGTTGAAAAAACTTGAGCCCTGCGGGTTTACCATCTTTTTTAGGGAGAAAGTCGGTCAGATCAATAGTGGCCTGTACTTCTTGGGTTGTTGGATCCCGACGTTCTACTCTTACGTCATCCACTGATGGATATGACGCGGGAAATTCAACATCTGGATACGTTGCCGCAATCGCAGCGCGAATGATTTCCCGCACATCCGATGTAAATACAATACCATCTGGATCCGCCTCGTCCATGATATGTTCAACTTCAAGCCAGCTTGCTTCTTCGTTGCCCTTTTTCCATCGTTCGTCCTTGAGCGCATCTCGTACCGGCCCCGGCATTTTTTCCACAAGCTCAATTTCTCCGGTTTCTGGATCTATGATCTCACCCGTAGTCCCCCGATAGCGCATGAGGGTTCCGTATCCCAATGTACCCAGCACTTTGTTTACTCTTGTGCGGATGAACATATCATGCGCAGCCGCCGCAACTTCAACGCCAAGCCGCATTCCATCAGTCACCTCCATCCCCGTTTCCTCGGCAAGAGCCAAAATATCTTTAGCGGCATTTCCAACACCCTCCGAATGACCTGGGTTATGATACGGTTCATTGGCAAAACGACCCTTCACGCGTTTCTTTATCTCCCGCAGCGCTAGATCCTTGATTTCTTCCGGAGAATATCGCCGGTACTCGCCTGCCCCATCCACCTCGGTTCCTTCAACCTTTGGCAACTCATAAGAGACACCTTCTGGCATAAGATATTTCGTGATGATGAATAAGCATTTTCGATTTATTCTTCTCTACTATAATCTTACCATATTCCTTGATGCATAGCAATAGTATTTTAATTCAAATCCCCTGCTCGCGGATCAGTTTGGAGAGGATGCCGCGCAACTCTTCTTCGGAGAAGAATTCTACTACTATTTTGCCGCGGCCGCCCATGTGTTGGAGTTGGACTTTGGTGCCGAGTTGTTCCTGGAGGCGGTTTTGCCAGTCGCGCAGTTCCGGGTCCTGGACCGAGTGGGAAGGGCGTTTGCGGGGGGTGAGGGTTTTGCCGCTGACGTGGCGGGCATGGGCCTCGGCTGCGCGTACGCTCATGTGGTCGCTTATGATGCTGTGGTAGACCTGCATTTGTCTTATCGGGTCATCGCCTGCCATGAGGATAGCGCGGGCATGGCCCTCAGTAATGATGCCTGTATTGAGGCTGGATTGCACTTCCGGGGGCAGAGACAGGAGGCGCAGCACGTTTGTCACGGCCTCGCGCGACTTGCCGATGCGCACGGCGATCTCGCGCTGCACCAGATGAAATTCATCAATCAGCTGCTTGTAGGCGTGCGCGCGCTCAATCGCGTTCAGATCTTCGCGCTGCACATTTTCGATGATGGCAAGCTCAAGGCGGACACGGTCATCTGGCACGCCGCGGCGGATCATGGCCGGAATTTGCGAAAGACCGGCAAGCTTTGATGCCCGCCATCTGCGTTCGCCTGCGATCAACTGATAGTGCACCTCAAGTCCGGCCGGCGTTTCGATCTCGCGCTTAGTTACGAGAATCGGCTGCAACACGCCGTGTTCACGAATTGAGCGTGCAAGATCTTGCAATGCCTCCTCGTTGAACTCGCGGCGCGGCTGAAACGGATTCGCCTCTATTTTCTCAAGCTCAATCCAAAATACAGCCTCGCCTCTGCGTGGCGTGAAGTGGTCTTCATAGCTTCGTGCAACTCCAACGCGTTCCTCCGACGGTACCGTCGGAGTGCTGGTGGGAGCCCCGACCTCAGAAAGCGTCTTGGGTGCGGGAATTTCATTTGCGGGATCAAGTATGGGTGCTGCAGTCGGCAAAGGGGCCGCCGGTGTTGGCGGAGCTGGTTCGTCTTGCGCGCAGTTGGGTATAAGAGATTCGAGTCCTTTGCCTAAGGGATCCACAAATAATTTTCAATTTTCAATTTTCAATTTTCAAATGTAGAGTTTGAGAATTGAAACATTGAAAATTGATTGAAAATTAGAAATTGAAAATTAAACCGTTCTTATTTCCTCTAGCCGTAAAATTTCTTCTGCCAGGCGGCGGTATGCTTTGGCGCCATGACTGTAGGGGTCATAGTGTAGGATCGTTTTTCCGTACGACGGGGCCTCGGCCAAGCTGATGTTTCGCGGGATCACGGTCTCAAATACGTATCCGGGAAATTTTCGCTTGATCTCTTTGGCCACTGCGCGGTGCAGACGCGACGTGCGGTCGTACATGGTGAGCAGAGCGCCCATGACGCCGACGCGGGTTTTCAGATTGGCGTTGATCAGCTGGATCGTGTGCAGAAGATCAGCCAGCCCCTCAAGCGCATAATATTCGCACTGCGCCGGAATGATAATCTTTTGCGATGCAACAAGCGCATTGATCGTAAGCAGTCCTAAACTCGGCGGCGAATCAATAACGATAAAGTCATAATTGCGCCGAATCGGCTCAAGCGTCTCTTTCAGTTTATACTCACGCCTTGGTATGTCAACCAGCTCCACTCCGGCTCCGGCAAGACCGGGAGTGGCAGGCAAGATGTCTACTCCCAGCACGGCGCTTTTTTTGATCGCGTCTTTTACATTTGTCCTGCCGATGAGCGCATGGTACACCGAGGTCTCAATACGCTTGGGATTGAGCCCCATGCCCGACGTGGCATTGGCCTGCGGGTCAAAATCCACCAGCAAAACTTTCTGCCCCAGTGCCGCCAAAAAAGCGGCCAGATTGGTGCTGGACGTACTCTTCCCGACCCCCCCCTTTTGGTTGCAAAGCGTAATAATGCGCGCCATGTATTTTTATGATACGCGAAACAGCAATAAGTTTCAATCGCGATACGCAGTTGATTTTTCGATAACCTTGGGTTACTATGTCCATACAAAAGAACGCGCCGCTGTGGTGAAATTGGCAGACACGCGGGACTCAAAATCCCGTGGAGGTAACTCCGTGTCGGTTCGAGTCCGACCAGCGGCATTCATTTGCGAAATTATTTTACTAAAACGATTGACGATCGTTGGTCATTTTAGTACGTGGAGGATGAGAACAATGGTTTTTTTACTTTTTTCTTGCCGCGAGTGCGACAAGATTTTTGAGAAGCATGGCAACGGTGACCGGGCCGACGCCGCCGGGAACCGGGGTCAGGTGGGATGCTTTGTTTGCAACCGAGACCAAGTCAACGTCGCCGACGAGTTTGCCGGAGGATTCGGAAGTACCAGCGTCAATGATGATTGCGCCATTTTTGAGCATATCCCCTTTTACAAGATGCGGCTTGCCAATGCCGGAGATCACGATATCGGCTTTGTGCAGGAGTTGTTCCGGGTGATCCAAATCCTGGGTGATCACGCTAAAAGATACACCCTCCCGCAAGAGCCAGAGCGCCACGGGCCTGCCGACCAGGTTTCCGACGCCAAGAATCGCGGCATGCTTGTTCTGATACGCGATCTCGTATTCTTCCAGAAGCGCTTTGATCGCACCGGCAACCGGAGGCATGATTGTACTTTTTCCCACGATAAAACTGCCGATCGCACGGCTGGAAAGCGCGTCAACGTCTTTTTCCGGCGTGATTGCATTGAGGATGTATTGCTTGTTTATATGACCCGGCAGCGGAAGTTGAATAATCACTCCTGTATTGTGCGGTTCGTGCACCAGCTCCGCGATCCGCTTGCGGAGTTCGTTGGTCGTGATCTTCTCGTCAAACTTATATATGCGCACATCAATGCCGATCTCCTCGGCGGCTTTTTTCTTTTGCGCCACGAATCTTTCGATCACCGGATCTTTGCCAACCACCACCACCCCGAGCCGGATCTTTTTTTTTATTGCCGAAACCTCGGCGCCTAATTCATCAAAAATCCTCTGCGAGAGTTTTTTCCCGTCAAGTAAAATCATAGCGTTATTGTAGCGTATCCAAAGGAAAAAAGGAAGTTTGCGCACTTCCTTTCCTTTAGATTTTCCCAACAGGAAATCTTCCACAAAGAGCTTTGACTCTCTTGTGTATGACAGAAAGATCACCATTGGTGAATGTCTCGTGAATCAAGCGCGCAACTTCACCCATCTCTTTTTCTTTCATGCCGCGCGTCGTGAGCGAGGGGGTGCCGATGCGGATGCCGGAGGGGTCGAAGGGTGAATGCGTGTCGTGCGGGATCGTATTGCGGTTGACGATGATGCCTGCCTGTTCCAGTTTGTCCTGCGCCTGTTTGCCGGTAAGCTGCGCATTCGTGAGATCGATCAGCATGAGATGGTTGTCGGTACCGCCGGAGACGAGTTTGAAACCGAGCTTCTGAAGATGCTTTGCAAGCGTCTGCGCGTTTTTTACGATCTGCTTGCCGTATGTCTTGAAGCTGGGCTTCATTGCCTCGCTCAAGCAAACCGCAATAGCAGCGGTTTGGTTGTTGTGCGGGCCGCCCTGCAGCCCGGGAAAAACGGTCTGGTCAATAGCACGGCTGATGCTGACTTTTGTTCCGGCTTTGTTTTTCGACGGGATCATACGGTCATTGCGTGAAAAAATAAGGGCGCCGCGCGGGCCGCGCAGTGTTTTATGCGTGGTCGTGGTAACCACGTCGGCAAGGGCCCGTCCCTGCCCGTTTCGCAGGCGGACGCCTCTGGCGGAGAAAGGCGATGGGTGGCTGCCGGCAGCCACGAGTCCCGCAATGTGCGCCATATCCACCATAAGGAACGCGCCAACCTCTTTGGCAATATCCGCAAATTTTTCAAAATCAATCGTGCGCGGATATGCGGTAGCGCCCGCAATGATCATCTTTGGTTTTTCTTTGCGTGCGATTTTTCTGATCTCGCTGTAATCAAGAAAACCTTTAGCCGTGACATCATAGGACACCATACGAAACAGCTTGCCGGAAAAATTCGCCGGGCTTCCGTGCGTCAGATGCCCGCCGGACGAGAGCGCCATACCCATAACCGTATCTCCGGGACCCAGCAGCGCAAAATACACGGCCATATTTGCCGGAGACCCGGAAAGCGCCTGCACATTCACGCTCCACTCGCCCCCGAGCCGAAATAGTTTTTTGGCGCGTTCCTGCGTAAGCATTTCAAGATCGTCTACGACTGTATTGCCCGCATAATAACGCCGGCCCGCATATCCTTCGGAATACTTATTGATAAACGCCGACCCAATCGCCTCAAGCACCGCACCCGACACAATATTTTCCGAAGGAATCAAATCAAGCGTGTCCTGTTGGCGCTTTGTTTCTGCCGCAATGAGTTTTGCAATGCGCGGATCAGATTTTTTGAGATCAATCATGATTAAAAGCCGCTGACTTCCCAGTCCTTGTGCATTTGGGGAATCATCTGGTGTGGGCTCCAGGATTTTTTGAGTTCTTCGAGGTTTTGGGAGCGCTGGTACTTGCCGTTCTCGCGGGCATAATCGGAATCGTGCGAGACCGGCTCCACTTCGTAAAATACCATCTGGCCCACGCGGCGTCCCACCACAAGCGGGATCATAAAGTTCTGCGAGTTGTTGGTCACCTCCATAGTCCAGCGGTTGAAATAGCCCACGTCGCCCCAGCCGGCGTCTTTGCATACCTCGATAAAGTTGCGCCCCATGGATGAGCGCGCATACATTTTGGCAACGGCGCAATCCCGTCCGCCGATAAATTCTTCCGTATGCGCAAGAATGCTTTCTCCGGGCCGCAACAGGATGATCTTATCGCTCGGCTTGATATTGGCAAGCCTTACTCCGAGCCGACGCGATACCTCGTGCGCGCCTTCGGCCTGATGCGGTCCCTGCCAGACCTGCTTGATGGATTCCTCGTCGTAGGGGTTGTGCAGGGTGGCGCGCCCATCCGGATGGCCCTCGCGCCAATACCACTCTCCGAGTGATACGTCATAACTCACGGTTTTGAGTTTGCGCTCGTCAAAGGGATCAATGATGATATTCCCCTCTTTCCAATGTCGTAAAATCGCGTTGCGGGACAGTAACATAATGATGTATTGAGTAGTTAGCCAATAGCATTAGTGAGTAATGGATATGGCGAATCTCTTGCACTCGTGTAGCTATCTTATCATGTTGGCCAATAGTTTATCAAGCTCCTCTTTGCCGATCATGCCGGTGCGCAAGATGATCGGCGCCGCACCCGTACAATCAATGACTATTGATGGCTTTCCGCGCAGTTCTCCCCGGTCAATCACCAGATCAGGTCCGATCTTTGATTTCTCAAAATAGCGTTTGATCTGTTCGATAGTTTCCGCGGGCTGTTCATTCGAAATGCTCGCGGAAGTTTGCACAACGGGCGCATCAATGTGCTTGAGCAATTCGGCAAGAAACGGATCATCGGGAATGCGCAAACCGATGGTATCCAGTCCATCGGTCAGCACGTTGGGCAATTTTTCTTTATGGTGAAATATCACCGTCACCGGCCCCGGCCACACGCGTTCAAGAAACCTTGCCTTTGCGTCGGAGATGTAGGCGTAGCCACGCGCCATGGCGATATTGTGGACAAAGACCGGAAACGCTTTTTCCAAGGGGCGATTTTTCAACGCAAAAATTTTGGAAATCGCGGATTCGCTTGCGGCATCGCCCAAGATCCCATAGACCGTATCGGTCGGGCTGATCACCGCGCCTCCGGAACGCAGGACGCGCTCCGTTTCCAAAACAACACGCGGCATGTCTTCTTCCTGAAGTTTAATAATTCTCACAAAATGACAAAAAAGATCGATTCGTTACTTTAACATCCCGTTGATCCGTGCCCGGGTCCGCAGGTCAACGCTTCCGAAGCCGGTGGTGCTTTGAGTTCCTTCGCATATGATCTCCTGATCGCATTGGAATTTCTTGACCGCGGTTTCGGTCGCACCGTCAAAAAATCCTGTATCACTGCCCGCATCAAGATAGGTGCGCGAGATGAGAAACTGCTGCAAGAGCTTTACTTCCGGATGTTTGATGCCGCGATACAGATCGCGGGTCAGTGCGCGAGCATTGGTTTGAATTGCCTGTGTCTGCGCGGCAGACGATGCTACGGGCGTTTTTGGGACTATGATTTTTTTGCGAAGTGGCTGGGTCTTTGCCTGCTCTGCCGGCGGAGAAGCCCTGACGGACGCCGAAGGCGTAGAGACAATAATTCGGCTATCATCGCTGATCCTGCTGTCGAATAAAGACGCCCTTGGCAAGGCAACCAGCGTCAGCGCACCGGAAGGAGGCGCCAGTGAAAGCTTTGAACTGATTCCAAACAATGCAAATGTGGAAAGTTCATCAGTCATGCAACTGATTTCATACAGGTCGTTATCTGTGCGGCACTGTTTTGTTTCAGTCCAGTCCACGCCGGTCCATCGCCAGATCTTCAGGGTTCCCGCAACAATATCCAAGACATCTTCCGGAAGATAGCGCATAGTAAGCGTTGTCGGCTTGTCTGACGTAAAGACGGACGTTGACGGATCCTTGAGCACGACCACCCGATATGCGTGAGCGGCAATCAGACGCGATTGCGATGTCGGGGCAGGAACAACGCTTCCCACTCCGGCAGCGTTAAGTCCGTTGATCTGGACTACCGACGTCCCGGGAAAGCCGGACGGGAGCGCAACGCTTATTGAACGGTCATCTTCGCGGACCAGCGTAAGGGTTCTTTGTGGCAGAGTTGAAAGCATACTCTCGGCGTGCATAGCCGATAGCATTGACGCAAGACACCCCGTAGTTGCAAAGCGGTTGATCGGACTCATCGCCTCCCCTCCTGCTGCATTTTTTGAATAGACGCGATAGAAATAACCGGTACAGGGAATAAGACTCTGGAGATTGACCATATGTGTCTGCTGGCGGCTATCGGTATTAAACTCCATAGTCGAGAAACGAAGATCGTTCACGCCATCGTATGCGACTCGGGTGGTGCTATTTTTGTCGGTGTTCCATACGATTGCCGCTGACGCATCGGTAACATTCCTGGCGCTCACTCCGGAGATGACTGGCAACGTGGCATCGCTCACAAACTCAAGAGAGAAATCGGTCCCTGGTATCTTGGTGCCCCGATTCCCGGCCAGATAGCCAGTCAGCACGTGAGCGCCAGTCGGAAGATTGGCAAATGTGCGGGAACCGTTCAGTAATGCATCTGTTCTGTCTTTGCCGTTATCCATCTGGAAATGGATCAGGCCGCTGCTGGACAAGTCCTTATCTCCGGTTACTGTTGAGGTAAGAACCATGTTTGATCCAGGCACTACTCCGTCAATGAACGGTGCCGCGAGCGAGACGCTCGGTATCGGAGAGAAACGGCTGATTTGCAGTTTGAACGAGAGCTTCTTTTCCTTTTTTGCGCTGATCGCCGTAATCGTGATGGGGTAGACGCCGATTGGTGCCGTACGCAATGTCGAAATGTTCAAGGTGGTCAGGCACGGAAGCGTGCATGATACCGGAGAGAACACGGCGTATACATCTGCAGGAATTCCTGTTGCAGTAAAAGCAACGGTCTGACCAGCGCCTGAAGTAAGCCGGCCGCCAAATGAAAAATTAGCAGAAGATCCCTGGCTGGCGGATGCGCCATTGTCGTCAAGGCCCACGAGTTCGAAATCGAATACCGGAGCGTTCACCGGCAGAAGCGACTCCTCGGAAGTCCAGCCGTCATAGCCCACGTCGTAATTGATATTCCACCAGCGCAAATTTGCCACGGCCTCCGGACCGCCGATGATCGTGCCTTTCGTATCCGGCGCCTGCAGACCTATCAGAGAATTCGATTTGGACGGAACCTGCCGCACGTCAGCCGCCCGCCAATTGCGGATTCGGTCTCCGGATGTAAGCCTGGGCCCGGACGGCAATGCGAGCAAGGGCGATGATGAGGCAATAGTTACCTCGGTACTGCTTGCATCCTGCACGGTAAAAATAAGCGGCGCTATCCGGCCTCCTGCGAGCATTTCATGCTTGGGCTTGGACGCGGCAAGCAGTCCGTCAATTCGATACGTGCCCGGAGCAAATTTTTGCGTGAACGAGCCCGAGCGCAGTGCCGCATTGGTACTGCCGCCTATATCAAATGCCTGCGCCCGCTCGACCCATGTGCCGTTTTTTAACACATCAGCCCACAAATACACATGCGGGATTTGGTCGACGGAAGGCCACTTGCCGTCAACCTGATAGGTAAACGCAACGGTCTGATCTTTCAAAACCTCATGCTGGCGCGGAGCGGTAAAAGCGAGTACCGGGGGGGTTACCCCGCTTCGCGGGATCTCGCGTAGCGAGACGGGCGGAACCTCAAACACAAACCTCGGCGATGTGATCCGGTTTCCCACAGCATCAGTTGAAATGACCCGATAAAAATAGACCAGGCCGGGTTTAAGATTCGTAAGTTTTACCGCATGGCTGAAAACATTGGTTTGGTCAAGATCGGAGTGGCTTCCATATGACTCATCAAGCCCGTACTCAACCTGCGAGTCCGCCAATGCATCGGTCGTCCATCGCACCACTACAGTTTTCGGCAACGGCGATGATGTCCCAATATCGTAGAGATTGAATCCGGGTACGGACTGCGCATACACAAAACCGGCTGTACCGAGAAGTAAAGACACAAGAAAAGCGATGACCCAAAGCAGAAACATTTTTTTTGATTGCATGGACCTATGGTACCACAAAGTTGATCAGCTTGTCAGGAACAAAGATTACTCTGTGCACCTCGCCCGCCAGATGCCGTTTTATGGCCTCCGAATTCCTGGCCAGTCGTGTTGCTTCCTGCTGAGAACTGCCACGTTTCATCTCTATGACTACGCGCGTTTTACCGTTAACCTGAAAAACAAAATCAACCATATTTTCTTGAATGAACCGAGGATTATATTTCGGCCACACTTCGCGATGGATTGATCTAAAACTTTTGACTTTTGACTTTTGACTTTTGACTTTCATCTGCTGCCATAATTCTTCCGTAATATGTGGAGCAAAGGGTGCCAGCAGTTTTAAAAATATCTTTATGTCATCCGCGCTCACTGTGTCCTGAGATGCTTCAAACTCGTTGAGCAAAACCATCAGTGCTGATATTGCCGTGTTGTACTGAAGATCCTCGATATCTTCAGTAACTTTTTTTATTGTGTGATGCAGTATTCTTTGCAATGCGTCATCCTGAGGGCGACGCCCGAAGGATCTCTTGAGATTCTTCTCCGCCGACTGGCGGATCAGGATAACGCTTCGCGTCAATCTCCACACACGCTCCAAAAATCGCGTCATGCCCCGAATACCGGTATCGCGAAAATCTCCTCCCTGTTCCCACGGTGCGAGGAACATCAGGTACATGCGAAGCGCATCCGCGCCATACGCGCGAATGTATTCGTCCGGATTAATGACATTGCCTTTTGACTTTGACATCTTGGCGCCGTCTTTGATGATCAGCCCATGCGCGCGGAAAACAGGCATTGGCTCTTCAAACGAAATCAGCTTTGCATCGCGAAGCGCCATGGCAAGGAATCGCACATACAGAAGATGCAGCACGGAATGTTCGGTGCCACCCATGTAGCGGCTTACCGGAAGCCATTTCTTTGTGATGGCCGGATCCCAAGGGACTTGTCTCGCGCGAGCAGAGCAAATCGAGGGATAGCGCAGATAATACCACGCCGAATCCAGAAACGTATCCGAAACATCGGTTTCGCGCCGCGCCATTTTTCTACACTTCGGACAGCGAACTTTATAAAATGTCGCGACTGATGCAAGCGGTGACTTGTCCGTGCCGGTCGGCCTGAAATTTTTAACAAACGGCAATTTCACGGGCAGATCTTTTTCCGGCACCGCATACCACCCCGGCATGTCCGTGCGCTCGCCCTTCTGTTTTGCCGCGCACGCCTCGCAAAAAATCATCGGAATCGGCGGCCCCCAATAACGCTGGCGCGACAAAAGCCAGTCCCGAAGATGATACTGCGCCACGCGCCTGCCATGGACAAATTTCGTGATAGCCCATTTGGCTTCTTCCGAATCCATGCCAGTGAATTTGCCTGAATCCATAAGTATCCCATCACCGGTATATGCGCGAACGCCATTGAGAAGCGAAAGCGACCACCGATGAATTTCCGGCGACAAGAATTTTTGCAATTCCTGCTTCGAAAGCCAGAGAACCTCATGATTTTTTTGCTCGGTCTCCGAGATCGCCTCATGTTTCCCGTCCTGCAGTTCAAAGTAAAGAGCTCGCGCATGCCCGAAACGGTTCACTTGCTTTGGCACGTGATACCACTTACCGTGCACTATGCCGAGATCGGCAACGAGCTTCGGATGCAGAAATCCCGTCTCTTCGCGGATTTCCGTCCTGGCCGCTTCTTCCGCGGTTTGCCCCTGTTCTATGCCCCCGGTGATCAGCGTCTGCCAGGCAACTGTCTTCCACTTGAGCCCGATATACTTGTCCTCCGACCAATGCTTGACGATCGCGATGATCGCGTCGCGATGGTCGAACGGAAGACCCTCCCGCACCGTACCGGGCTCGGTCGTCTGGATGAATACCGGCTCAATCACCTGCCGGTTCGCGATCTTATATTTTTTCGCAAAATCAAAATCGCGTTCGTCGTGCGCCGGCACCGCCATGATGGCACCCGTACCGTAACCGCCCAACACATAGTCCGCGACAAAAATAGGAATCTCTTCGTTAGTGGCGAGATTGATCGCACGGATGCCTTTTACCTCCACACCTGTTTTTTCTTTCTCTTCCGCGATACGCTCCATTTCTGCTTTGGCGCGTGCTTTTTTTGCATATGCCGCGACCTCCCGATAATTAGCAATCTGCGATTTGTGATTTTCAATAAACTCGTGTTCGGGTGCTACCACAAGATAGGTTGCTCCGAAAAGTGTATCGGGACGAGTGGTGAATACTTCGATATATTTTCCCCTCTTGTCATTCTGAAGGAGCGAAGCAACTGAAGAATCTCTCTCTTGATGAGATTCTTCTCCGCCAACCGGCGGATCAGAATGACGAGGGGAGATCGAAAATTTTATCATCGCTCCCTCCGACTTCCCGATCCAGTTTCGCTGCGCGATCTTCACGCGCTCAGACCAGTCAAGTTTTTCAAGATTTTTCAGCAGACGATCCGCGTAGTTAGTAATCCGGAAAAACCACTGCTCCAATTCTTTTTTCACCACTATAGTCCCGCACCGCTCGCACGCGCCGCTAACCACCTGTTCATCCGCCAGTACGGTCTTGCACGAGGGACACCAGTTGACCGCCTGTTTTTTCCGGTACGCCAGACCCCGCTTAAACATCTGCACAAAGATCCACTGGGTCCATTGGTAATACTCCGGGTCGTATGTTTCCAGACGCTCGTTCCAGGAAAACCCGCAACCGATCATGATAAGCTGTCGGTAAAAATTTTTTTCAGAAATCTTCGCCCACGTTATGGGGTGACGTTTTGTTTTAAGCGCGTAGTTTTCGGAGTTAATCCCAAACCCGTCAAGCCCGATCGGCTCGAACACATCATACCCCTGCATGCGCTTCAGACGCCCATAGATGTCCGACCCGGTAAACGCATACATATTGCCAACATGCAACCCCTCCGCAGAAGGATACGGGAACATCATGAGATTATAAAACGGCTTCTTGGCGCGCTTGAAATTGGGCTCGTATGTCTTGTCCGCAAGCCACTTTTTTTGCCACTTCGTTTCGATTCTTTTCGGGTCGTATCGCATGAGAGTATTGTAGACAAACTAATATATCAGCGCAAGTAATGTAATGCCAGAAGTCCCTCGCAGCTTATTTTTCGTCCGGGGGGATCTCGTAGTAGTTCAGGATGTATTCGGCAAGGTCACGGAACGAGGAGGTGAGCGTATTGGAAGCGAATCGGTTGCCCTGGGGTTCGTTGAGCTGCAAGACGACCAAGAAGCGAGGTTGAAAGGCCGGGGCGTATCCGACAAACGTATGGATCACTTTATCCGAGTATCCGCGGCCAGTGCGATTCGGGATTTGCGCGGTCCCGGTCTTGCCGGCGACAAAATAACCTTTTACGCCCGCCCGGTTCTCGTATCCGGTGGCTACGACCGAGACCAGCATCTTCGTCAACGTCTCTGCGGTGGCAGCCGAGAAAACGCGGCGCCTGATCTCCGGTTTTTTCTCGATCACGTTTCCAGAATCATCAATGATCTTTTCAACCGCCATCGGCTTCATGAGGTTTCCTCCGTTGGCAACTGCGCCTACGGCAAACGCAAGCTGCAAAGGTGTTACCGCAATCCCCTGTCCGAACGATGCGGTGATAAAATCTATTTCCCTGCCCGAATCAAGATTGGTAAGATTTCCCGCGACCTCTCCGGGAAGCTCAATCCCGCTCTTTTCGCCAAAGCCAAATCTGCGGAGGTACTCATACTGTTGCTTTGGCCCGAGCAGTTTCGCAACATACGCGGCTCCGGTATTCAGTGATTTCTCAAGCACCTGGGTCATAGTCCGCCTGCCATATGCCTTTCCGTCAAAGTTTTTGATCTCATAACCGTCTATCCTGATCACGCCGCCATCCTGGTATACGGCATCCGGAGTCACGAGCTTTTCCTCAAGACCCCCGGCCATGGTGATCGGCTTCATTACCGACCCGGCCTCATACGTTGATTGCACCAGCGGATTTAAGAAAACGGAATAGTCCTTTTGGCGCGCGTATTCATTGGGATCGAAAGACGGGTTTCCGGCGCTCGCCAAGATCTTCCCGGTCTGCGGATCAATGACCAGAACGGTACCCGACAGCGCGCGCCACTTTTCTTTCGCGGCCCGCAATACCTCTTCGGCTTTCGTCTGGATGTTGTAATCAATCGTCAGCACCACAGCCGATCCGTTTTTTGAAGGACGCATGACTTTGCGGCCAAGCGCAATCCAGAATCCTGATGCATCTTTTGCGCCTTCCAGAAATCCTTTCTCGCCTGCGAGATCCCGTTCGAAAAAACGCTCAACGCCGTATTGTCCGGTTTCCCTGTCGCTGGTTTTGCTTACAAAACCTACCAACTGCGAAGCCAGCGCGCCGTGAGGATACACGCGCCATTTCTTCTCCTCGAATGAAACGCCGGCCACTTTCTTTTGCTCTATTTTTGCGCGGTCTTCGGCCTGGACTTTTTTGGCGATAATCTCATATGCATCGTCTTTTTTTGACAGTTGTTGTAATATCTTTTCGCGGGGAAGGCCTAAGACACCGGCAATGGCATCAGCCGCCTCAATCGGATTCTTCACAAGCTTTGGCGAGGCGATCAGAATACTGTATGTCTGATTGAGCGCCAGTGGAATAAGGTTTTTATCCTTGTCTTGCGCATACACGAGACCGCGCTCCGGAAATACCTCTTGAGTTGAGTTCTGCTGGCGGGACGCAAGATCGACGTATTTCCGGTGGTTCAGAATTTGCAGCACAAAAAGGCGGGAGATCAGCGCCCCGATCGCAATGAAAAAAAAGAGGAGGAGGATGGTCATCCGTCTCCCGATGTCATCGCCATGCTTTTTTTTGATTGACTTCATTGATGGGAAGACGCATACGATACCGCCTCCTGCGCTCCCGTGATGTACCGCACCGTGGAGATTTTTTCCATTGAGCTCAGCGCTTCTTGGTGTTCGGCCGCAAAGTTCGCTACTGCGCGCTGGATTTTCAGATCAAGGGCATTAACTTCCTGGTCTAATACACCAATTTCACGATTCTCGTCTTGCAGCCGCAACCCAAAAGAGAATATCTGATACAGCGCTCCAAGATACTGGAATGCTCCCAAGAGCATAATTCCAAGCAAACAAAATGTTACCGCGCTTTTTCGATTGATTCTGGCAAACGGAAAGGAGCGTGTAATGTTCATATCGCCAAGAGTTAGGCGCGATGTCATATTTTGATATGCGTATACTAATGCGGTCATAAAGTTTAGGAGGGCTGTCAGCTTATTTTGCGCGCTGCCCTAAGTTTTGCTGAACGCGCTCTTGGATTTATAGTTATTTCACGGTTTGAGGGTTTGAGGGGTTTGGGTGTCAGCGCCTCAAGCGTCCCTTCCCTTTTTGATTTTTGAAAAAAAATTTTAACGATGCGGTCTTCAAGCGAATGAAATGAAATCACGATCATTTTTCCTCCTGGATTAAGATTCTCCATTGCCGCACCCATCGCCCGTTCGATATTCGCAAGTTCGTCATTTACCGTCATGCGCAATGCCTGAAATGCGCGGGTCGCCGGATGAATGCGTGTCAGTCCACGGTGCGGAATGCCGGTGCGAATAATTTCGGCAAGGAGAGCTGTCGTGCCAATATGCTTCTTTTTCCGTCCGGCAACAATGCGCGAGGCAATCCGCCGACTGTAACGCTCTTGCCCAAGGGTGCGAATAATATCCTCAATTGCCTGTTCGCTCCATGTGTTGATAATTTGTTCTGCCGTAAGCTCATTGCGTGCCGGGTCGTAGCGCATATCCAGCGGTTCGTCTTGCAGGAATGAAAATCCCCTGCCGGACTCGTCCACGTGATACGAACTAAACCCAAGATCAAAAAGTATGCCATCAACCTTGTCATAGCCGAGCCGTTTCAGCATGCTACCAAGATCCGCGTAATTGCCAAGTACCAGCTCAATGTTTTTCCTGCCCTCTTGTTCGTTCCTGCTCCGAAGTCGTTCAATCAGATCTTTATCAAGATCAATGCCGATTACGCGGCCCGTCTCTCCTACATGATCCGCAATCGCCCGGCTGTGTCCGCCGCCATTTACTGTTGCATCTATATAAATCTGTCCGGGTTGCGGATCAAAGATCTCTAACACCTCGTTCAGTAATACCGGGATATGAACATCTCTCATATCAGTAAAGACCAAGTTCACCCAGTTTCTCCGCGATCATATCGGTATTCTTCTCAGCGTTTTGTTTATAATTCAGCCACCGCTTTTCATCCCACACCTCAAGCCGGTCATACACGCCGATGATCACAACGCGCTGGCTAAGCTCCGCGTATGACTTCAGATAGTCCGGAACCAGTACCCTGCCCAACTGGTCAAGTTCCACTTCCATGGCTCCGGAAAACATAAGCCGCGAGAAGCTTCGCGTATCCCCCTGGCCGACCGGAAGCTGACCAAGCTTCTCGGTCAACTTCTGCCACTGTTCAATCGGATACAGAAACAAACAGTTATTGAGCCCGCGGGTGATAACCGCCCGATCGCCAAACAGTTTGCGAAGTTTAGCCGGAATAGCCAGCCGTTTTTTCGCATCAATCGAGTGATTGTATTCGCCGATCAGCATGCCAATGTGAGTTATCCCCTTTTACCTTGAGTTATCCACAACTCTATCCACATTTCACCACTACACAGACATTTTACCCCACTTATGAACATAGTGCAATACTATGTATGTGAAATAAAACAAACAAAAAACGGCCTATATAAGCCGCTAAAAAACTAACTCCCACAACTATTTCACAGGTTATCCACTTTTACTCATTTCCCACTTCAGTTTTTTCTTCGACGGTTAGCTTCCTTATAAATTCGGACAAGAATATATATCCATACAGCTAAAAAACTATATCCGAAGCCATACTCCATCTTCTGAAAATACTTCCACCGACCATCGGGTCCACTGTTAATTTAATCCGCCACTGCCAATAAATATTATCTATGCTTATCACTATCAAACCTCCCCAAAAAAATTAGTTTTTCTAATTTTTTCATAAAGTCAAACCTACCGCGCTACTATATGTGAAATTCGCCGGTTTGGAGATGCAAAAAGCGGTTGGAGCAGTTTGGATGCATTGAGTATTTCAATACCGATGACTTGTCCGTCTTCGTTAAGCTCTACCCCGACTCCGGGCGCAACTTCGACATATTCGTCTTCCTCGCCACCTCTTAATCCGATATAAAATACATCGCTTTCACGATCATAGTGAACAAGTTTTTTTGCTTTTAGATTTTTCATAGGATTGGTTGCCGCCTGCCAGATTTTACTCGATTAAGTTTTTGATCATGTTTAAGCGGATGAATGCTTATGAGCGATGTATGCTCTTGATCTTCCTCGTATATCAGTGCGAAATCCCTCAACTTTTGTTTATATCTCATCTGCCGCACCGCAATTATCTTCCCTGTTTCTCGGTCAAAATATCTCTCTTTTGATGTCTGATATACGATGCTTGGCAGATCATACGGAATTCCTCTCAATTTTAACCGAAGATCCAAATGTCGAGTATATCGAATTTCTTTCATACTATCAGATAATGATCGGAAAAACAATG
>CAYJOT010000007.1:0-27380 GCA_964371935.1 uncultured Candidatus Saccharibacteria bacterium
AGGCAAATACAAACCGCGCTTGACTTTTTCTATGATCAATATGGGAGATATATTATCTCCGGACAATGTGGAGCGACAACGCCAAACAGCGGTTGGTCTAACAGCGTACAATGTCTGTCAGCGGGTCGCTGGTTGCGGGACAGTACATATAATCTTGGAGGGTTCCTTGCAACAGATTCGATTGACCCCATCAATCAAAATAACTGGACGAGGGGTGCCTATTATTATTTTGCACAAGATTACGGAGCACCAAATGGCGCATGGTATATGATGGTGTACTCACTGGAAAATTATCCAAACCCTATTATAGAAAACAGCGGAGCAGGCGGTGTGAAAGCCCCAGACGGTACTGTCTTCAAGTATGGGAGCGGATCAGACGGCGTCATTACCGTTGGTCGCTCACAATAGATTTCTACCGAACTTGCATATTTTCTCAAGGTGTGATAGTATAGGAATATCTGAAATCTCTCTCTCTAAACTCTCCCTGCGGGGATGGTGAAATTGGCAGACACGCAGCGTTCAGGGCGCTGTGAGCGCAAGCTCGTGGGAGTTCAAGTCTCCCTCCCCGCACTTTATTGTGTTTATTATTTCTCTATTATTCATTAACTGTTTTCTTTTTATTCATTTATGATTACCGAAAAAAGCACAGCGGCTCCTCGCAGAGGGGTCTTGAGAAGGCCTTCTTTTGCAAGGCCGTTAGCAATAGGATCACGCACGATGGCTCCGGTGCGCCGCATACCTGTGGCACCCGTACGCACAAGCAGCGCAAACAACAAAACGCTTCGCTTTATCCCGCTCGGCGGCTGCGGCGAAGTTGGCCGCAGTTGTTATGTGTACGAGTGCGGCGATGATATTGTCATCGTTGACATGGGATTGCAGTGGCCGGATGAAGACATGCCCGGTATTGATTATCTGATTCCCAACGTGGAGTATCTCAAACCAAAACGGAAAAACATCCGCGGCATCGTGATCACGCATGGGCATTACGACCACATCGGCGCGATCCCGCATCTGTTGGATCAGCTCGGGAACCCGCCGATCTATGCAACCGCACTTACCCGCGGCATGATTCTGAAACGGCAGGAGGAGTTTAAATTTGGCCCCAAACCCGATATTGAGATCGTCACTACGGAATCTCGCATCCAATTAGGTTCAATTGATGTATCATTTTTCCATGTCAACCACAATATTCCGGATTCCGTAGGTATCGTGCTCAAGACCCCTGGAGGCACGGCAATACACACCGGCGATTTCAAGTTTGACCACTCGCCCGTAAACGAGCGCCCCGCAGACATCGGGCGGCTTTCGGAGATTGGACGCCAGGGCGTGACCCTGCTTGTATCCGAGAGCACTAACGCCGAAGACCCGGGACACCAGATTTCAGAGACCGATGTGCAACGCTCTCTTGAAGAGATTTATAAAGTCGCGCATGGGCGAATTATCGCGGCCACATTTTCGTCCCTGCTTACCCGCATCCAGCAGCTGATCTGGCTTTCCGAAAAATACGGCCGCAAGGTCGTGATTGAAGGATTCAGCATGAAGCAGAATGTTGCGGTATCGCAGCAGCTGAATTATATGCAGATCAAGAAAGGCACGATTATAGACAGCAAAGACCTGCACCGTTACCCGGAAGAGAAAATCACCATCATCTGCACTGGCGCACAGGGTGAGGATCGCGCCGTGCTCATGCGCATCGCAAACAACGAACACAAAATGATCTCGCTGCGGCCCAACGACTCGATTATCTTTTCCTCATCCGTCATTCCGGGCAATGAGGCAACCATCCAGCGATTAAAAGACGTGCTCTACAAAAAAGCAGCGAAAATCTACCACAAGGCATCCATGGACATCCACGCCGGCGGGCACGCCAAGCAGGACGAGCTGAAAATGATGATCAATCTCACCAAGCCCAAATATCTTATCCCCATCCATGGAAACTACTTTATGCTTAAACTACATACCGATCTTGCCGAGGAGACCGGCATGCCCAAACAGAATCTCATGATTGCCGAAGACGGCGACATCGTGAGCATTACCGATACGGGCATCAGAAAAGAGAAGGAAAAAGCGCCCAACGATTATGTCATGGTAGACGGTCTGGGCGTCGGCGACATAAAAGAAGTGGTGCTGCGCGACCGCCAGCATTTGGCGGAGGACGGCATTTTTGTTATTATCTCATTGGTGGACAATGCATCCGGCAAAGTACGCACGAGCCCGGACATTATCTCGCGCGGCTTCATTTATCTTCGCGAGTCACAAGATCTGCTCAAAGAGGTGCGCATGCTCACGCGAAAAGTTGTTGAAGAAGTAACCGTCCACGGCGAACGCCCCATCAACTGGGTGCATGTCAAAGACGAACTCCGCGAACGCATCGGACAGTTTTTGTTCAACAAAACCCGGAGGCGCCCCATGGTGTTGCCAGTGGTAATAGAAGTATAGATATGTTATGAAAAAACGAATCCTAAGTGGCATACAGCCAAGCGGCAATCTGCATATCGGCAATTATCTTGGCGCCATCAAGCAATGGCTTGATCTCCAGGACACCTATGAGGCATTTTTCTGCGTGGTTGACGAGCACGCCATTACAGTTCCGCAAGACCCCAAAGAGCTTTGCGAGAACACGCTCAATCTCGCGATGATCTACCTTGCCGCAGGCATAGACCCGGAAAAATCCACTATCTTTATCCAATCCCATGTCCCAGCCCATGCGGAACTGGGTTGGATCCTGAACACCATGACCCCGCTCGGAGAGCTTGAGCGCATGACACAATTTAAAGATAAACAAGAAAAACGATCAGAAACATATGCCGGTCTTTTCAACTACCCCACCCTCATGGCAGCCGATATTTTGCTTTACCAGACCGACGCGGTGCCGGTCGGCGATGACCAATCACAGCATGTCGAGCTCACGCGCTCGCTTGCAAAGCGATTTAATAATCGCTTTGGCCAAGCATTTAAAATTCCAAAATTGCTGCTCCAAAAAGAAACCGCACGCATCATGGGGCTGGATGATCCGTCAAAAAAAATGTCCAAGTCCGCGCAAAGCGCAAATAACTACATTGCGCTGCTTGATCCTCCGGATGAGATCAGGAGAAAAATAAAAATCGCGGTCACCGATTCCGAGAAGGAGGTACGCTACGACGAAGAGGAAAAACCCGCCATCTCCAACCTTATGCGTGTGTATGGCGCGTTCGGTGGCATGAGCTTGCAGGAGATCGAGAACCAGTATCGTAATAAGAGTTACGCGGATTTCAAAAACGATCTTGGTGAGTTGCTTATCGAAAAATTAACACCTTTCCAAAAGAAATACCGCGAGCTTACGCAAGACAAACAACACGTACGCAACCTTCTCCGCACAGGCGCTGAACGCGCGCGCAAGATAGCCAACAAAACCCTCCGCGACGTGCAGGAAAAAATAGGTTTTATGTTATCTCAATAGAACGCTCCCACCGGGATTCGAACCCGGGTTACCAGGATGAGAACCTGGCGTCCTAGACCATACTAGACGATAGGAGCCAACGGAGGAAATATATCCAGGACTTACGCGTCTGACCACCCCTTGGTCATTCTGAGCGGAGCGAAGAATCCAGTAGGTGAGCGTGTAAGCCAAGAGATCCTTCACTGCGTTCAGGATGACAGGTAAACGCGTAAGTCCTGTATATTAAAAATTTTGCGCGCATTCTCAAATGTTTGTTTGGCAATTTCTTCATAGGAAGCGTCCTTCAACTCCGCCAACTTTTTTGCGGTCTCAACCGCATACGCGGGCTCGTTGCGCTTGCCGCGGTACGGCACGGGCGTGATGTATGGCGCATCCGTCTCCAGCACGATGCGATCAAGCGGAATATAGCGCACCGTATCATCGTAATCCCGCGCAAACGTAAGCACGCCGCCGAATGAAAATGAGAAACCGAGCTCAAGAAGTTTTTTTGCGTCATCAACCGTACCGATGAAAAAATGAATGATGCCTGGCGGAGCGTTGAGGCCGGAGCGATGCCCGTTCAAAATTTCAATCAAATCGGCAAAAGCATTCCTACAGTGGATCATGAGCGGCTTTCGCACCTCGCCCGCCAACGCGATCTGCTGCTCGAATACCGCAAATTGCTTCTGCTTGGTCTGCTCCTCCAGCCGGTAATAATCCAGCCCGCATTCACCTATCGCAACCACTTTTGAATCTGCCGCAAGTTTTTTGTAGTAGGCATAATCAAATTCCTCTCCTCGCGAGATAAAACCACCCTCCTTCGCTAAAGCTTCGGAGGGCAAGCTCAATTCCTCCTTATCATGATGCGATTTGTCCGTATGAATCGGATGCAGCCCGACTGTCGCATATACGCCCTCCGCGTATTGATGCGCCGTCTCCACTGCCGCAGCAGACGTATCCTTTTGCGTCCCCACATTCACCATCCACACCCCCGCATCCAACGCGCGCTGAATCACCACGCCCTTGTCATCCTTGTACGCGGCAAACTGGGTATGGGTATGGACATCGAAAAGACGGGGGGTTGGCATATTGACTTAAAGAGTACTGAAGGTCAAGACAGGTAGTTGGTGATGTTTAAGAGATTAACAACTCCTTTTCAATTCTTCAGCTCCATGCGCGGGAATAAATTTCCCGTTTTTTTAATTTTAGAGTTCCTCGAATTCCTCTACGGAAATTCCGACTTCTCGCAAAATCTGCTGGAGCAGACGGGCACCAATGTCCTGGCCGTGAGGATTGGGAATTTTGATGCGAAAATCTCCCCGCTGCATAAACTGATGTCGACCACCGGGAAAGGGACCGACAAAACCGATCCTCGATAGTTTTTGGACCAGTTTGCGTCTGCTCATTGGTTTTGGCATATCGGCGAATAGTTCTTGAGAAACCGGGGAGATGTTTTCCCTCCTTGATGTCAAGTAAGATATATTCTTCAAGCGTAGAGATCAATTCAGACCGTACTCCTTCGACATTTTTTGCCTGCGCATAAATGCCCGGGAATCCCTCGATCCAACCCACCCAAGCTTTAACCGAAGAATCATACTCATAATGAGCTTTGTGGAGCAGACGCAGGATATATTGAAACATCTTGAGTTCAATTTCCATAGAATAATGATACCAGACAAATGAAGTATAAGTCAACCGACGCACGCCGAATCACCGCACCCAAGCCGCGGAAAAAGATTCGGACCTTTTTTTATCACAATCTCAGTTTCGCCAACACTGATTTGCTCGTTGATTTTTTGTGCTGTTTCCGGAAGAAACGGTTCAATCAAACCCGCGAACTGCGAAATCAAAAAGCATGCGAATCCGATCACACGCCGTTTTCCGTTCTCGTCCAATTTCCAAGGTTCCTCCATGCTCATATAAAGATCTATCAATCCTAGTAAAGCCCATGCACGGGAAAGTGCTTCATTCAGACGAAAATCTTGTATGGCTTCCTCATAGAATTTACGGATCTCCATACTTTTTTCAATAATCTCAGCTATGCTTTGCTCTGCGCGCCCACTTTCTATTACTGGTAAACTAATCGGACTTATCTTCTCTCCAAGCGTTGCCACGCGCGCCACCAGATTTCCCAAACCGTTGGCAAGGTCGCCGTTATAGCGAGCCACGAATTTTTCGTAGCTGAAATCCCCGTCCTCGCCCGATGGTATTTCGCGGAGCAGATAATAACGCACCGGATCCGTACCGTATTTTTCTACGAGTGCTTTTGGGGCTATCACATTGCCTAAGCTCTTGCTCATTTTCTGGCCGTCTACTCCGATAAATCCCTGAATCAGAATTTGTTTTGACGGTGGAAGCTTGGCGGACATGAGCATGGCCTGCCACATGGCGCTTTGCTGGCGAAGATTGTCTTTTCCTGCAATCTGCGTACCCGGCCAGAAATTTTTAAACTCTCCTTTCGTATCCTCGGGCCAGCCGAGCGTTGAGATGTAGTTGATCAGCGCATCAAACCAAACGTACATGACCTGTTCCGGATCATCCGGCACGGGTACGCCCCACGGCATTTTTGCTTTGAGGCGGGAGATGCTGAAATCCTGCAGGCCGTCCGCAACAAACCGCTTGATCTCGTGAAAACGAAATGACGGCAGTACAAAATCAGGATGCGCTTCATAGAAATCAAGCAAGGGCTGTTGGTATTTTGAGAAGCGGAAAAAATAATTCTCTTCGTCCAGCAGTTCAAGTTCAAGATTGCGATGGATTGGACACTTGCCGTCCGTTAATTCCGAATCCGTCTTCTCAAGTTCACACCCGACACAGTATCTGATCCGGTAACTTTTTTTGTAGATATCGCCATGCGCCAGACACCGTTGCCAAAATTTCTGCGCCGCTTTTTTGTGATCGGGATTGCTTGTCCGGATAAAATGGGTGTAACTCAAGTTGAGCAGCAATTTTAATTCATCAAATTTGGCCGCGTATTCATCAACATATTCCTGCGGATCCTTGCCCTGCTCAATGGCCTTGCGATAAATCTTCACGCCATGCTCATCGGTACCGGTATTGAACACCACTTCAGCACCTTGCGCTTGATGATACCGCGCGATAACATCCGCCTTAATAATCTCCATAGCAAAACCAATATGCGGCGCATCATTTACATACGGGAGCGTGGTGGTGATATAGAATTTTTCACTCATGACATGATGCCGCGTTTCTTTTTATCCAGGTCGTCAATGAATTCGGCAAGAATGGTGGTAAGCGGTACCGCGAGGAGCATACCCAGTATACCGGCAAGCCGTACGCCAATCACTAAAGCAATGACTACAATGAGCGGGCTTAAGCCGATCACCCGCCGCATCACAACCGGGACAATGACATGGCTTTCGGTCTGCTGCACGATGACATAGAGTAGAAGCACCAAAACACCGAGCACCGACGATTGCAGAAACGCCGCCGCAACAGCCGGGATTGCGGCGAGAATCGGTCCCGCAATCGGGATGATCTCAAAAAGTCCGGCAAGAAGCGCGAAGAGAAAAGCCTGCTTCACCCCAAGAAAGGTAAGACCGAAAAAAATGAACACGCCGACAATAGCTCCCAGCACTAACTGGGCTCGCAGCCATTTGCCAAGCTTGCGTTGCGACCGCTCCCATAAGTTGATTACATATGCCTCATGCTTGAGAGGACTTGCCAGGCGTAAAAATGCTTCAATTCCGCGCTCTTGCGCCGCCAAGTAAAATGATGAAACCGCAATAAGAACAAAAGAAAAAAGTCCGCCGAAAAGGGTTGTAGCAACGGCAAAAGGCCCTTGGCCAAGTCCGCCCAAGTATCCGGACGGAACTTTCAGCAACGCATCCGCGTTGTTGGTCAGAAAGGAGAAGAACGGCAGCAGCGAGGTTTGCTTCAGGCCCGCAATGATATTTCGTTCAAGCTTCGGATAGGTTGTTGAGAGTATTCGCAATTCTTCGCTCAAGATCGGAAAGATCAGGGAGAATAGAGCCACAAAAAAAATTGCGATCACGAGATAAACCAAAATCACTCCGAGAATTCGTGGAATGCCGCGCTTTTTGAGCCATATGATTGCCGGTTCAACCGCAGACGCGATAATAACCGCGCACATCAGAGCAAGGAAGATGTCGTAGATATAATAGGCAAACGCAAGACCAAGGACGATCGCAATAAAGCGGATCATCGTACCGGTGGAGATGGAAAGAAAAACGTCTTTTGATAGCATAACTATTGCCACTCGCGTAATATTTTTTCAAACGGAACAATATCCTTAAAAGGACCTATCATGGCAAGATTTAGTTTTTCCGGGCGGATGATGTCTGCGGCCGCCTCGCAAATGTCCGTGACAGTCACCGCATCAAGTTTTGCAAAGACCTCGTCAACGGTAAGCGGTTTGCCGGTCACGATCTCTTCCATGCCGACAAAACCGGCAACGGCATTGGACTGCTCAAGCGAGATCAGCATAGTACCGCGGATATAATCTTTCACTCGCTTCAATTCTACCTCGCCAATTTGGGTTGTGCAAATGTTTCTATACTCATCAAGGCACGCGCGGATTGTCTTCTCGACATTGGCATGATCCACACCCGCATAGGTGATAAGATACCCGCGGTTCGAATACGACTCATGGCTTGACCAGACCGTATACGCAAGACCCAATTTCTCGCGGATCCGGTCCCACATGCGCGAACTCCACGACCCGCCAAGCAGCGTTGCCAAAATCTCCGCGGCATAGCGCTTCGGGTGATTTGCGTCGTATCCGCGAAAGCCCAATGCGATATGCGTCTGGTCCGTTTCTTTGTATTCGATGAGAAGCCGAGGTTCGGTCTGTTGCTCGACGATAGGGGGCTTTTCCCACTTTGGCGGCGCTTGCCGGATGTCCGAGAAAAGCTCCTGCACCCTTGCCACGGTTGCGGGCTCGTCAAAATTTCCCGCAACCACGATCACGGTGTTGCCCGCCACATACTGATTGGCAAAGTAGTCCGCAAACTCGCTTTGTTTGAGCGCGCGGATCGTCTTTTCCTCCCCGATCACGTCAAGTCCTGCGGGCTGGTCGCCATAGAGCAGGTGCTCCCATACCCACCAGATGTAGAGCGTGGGAGTATCGCGGTCTTTGTGAAGCTCCTCGACGATCACAGACCGCTCGCGCTCAATTTCATCAGGTGCGAGCAAAGCGTTTTTATAAATATCCGCGAGCAGATCAAGCGACTGGTCAAGATAGGTCTTGCCGGCCTTGATATGATAGCCGGTTACCTCGTGCGTCGTAAAGGCATTGGACACGGACCCCATGCCGTCGAGTTCATGCATGATGGACATGGGCGTGGGCCGGTTTTTCGTACCCTTAAAAAACATGTGCTCCAAAAAATGCGAGATACCTCCGATCTCGGCCGACTCATAATCCGATCCGGTCCCGCACAATACTAAAATCGTCACCGTATTGGTACCGCTCATGGGTGCCGTCAGAATCCGCAGCCCGTTTTCAAGCGTTGTCTTTTTGAACATGACTTTTAATATGTTTGGGACGTTCTCCGTTCTACGCGAAAAACCAGCAATACCTTTTCTGCAACTTTAACCTTATAAAAAATACGATAAGCGCCTATACGGCGCCGCCACGTGTTCTCCTCGCCCCGCATTTTTTGGATATCTCCCAAATAGGGATCTGCTGGCAAGAGCTTGATAATCGCAAGGAGTGTTTCTCCGTCGTCCCGGGGAATTTTTCGGAGTGTCTTAAAAACAACGGGGTCAATTTGCAAACTCCAGCTTTCGAACGAGTTCATGATAGGAGAGCGTTTTTCCCGTTTTCAGATTTTGCTCGGCTTTTGCCAATGCCTTGCGTTGTGCCGCGGTAGGCGCGAACTCCACGCGCCCATACTGCCTCTCCATCTGTGCGCGAAGCAAAACCGGATTTATCGGCTTTTTCACCACAAAACTTCCCGCAAGCGATTTGAGCGAGGGTAAAACATTGATCTTAAGTTTGCCACCGGCAGGATCCGGACGAAGCTCAACACGGGAGCCAAGAGGCAATTTCATGATTTTCCGTATTTCTTTCGGCAGTGTAAGCTGACCCTTGCGGGTAATAGTTGTCTGATAAGTCATATATTCTTGATAATACCAATAAAAAGTATTACTATCAGTATAGTGCATACACCCTTGTTGTCAAGCCTAGAATCCACAACTTTTGACGCTCAATGGTATCTCACTGAGAAGCTTTTGAATTCCTGATGCGCAATTCTGTCTAGAGCCAGCGGCACTAGCCAATGAAGATTGCTCAAAACATTTGACGGCAATGCATGTACATCAAACCATTCGACTTTTTCTTTATCTGCGCTCCTCGCGTCATTTGCATTTCCGGTATAGACAAGAGTAAATACATGCATACGCCATATATTATCCGACCCCATCTCTCCTAAATAAATCCACTTAGCGTGTAATTTTTCATATCTTCGGCCGCTCTTGAATATACAATAAGAGGTCCCTACTTGAAATCCGCTCCTGTTTTGCCGTGTCCCGATCCCGCACCGTTACGGTGTCGTCTTTCAATGTTTGAAAATCAATCGTGATGCACCACGGGGTGCCGATCTCGTCCTGACTCCAGTAGCGCTTGCCGATATTGCCACGATCATCCCATGCCATACGAAAGCTTTTCCGCAAGGCATCGTACACGCCTTTGGCCTTTGACACAAGCTGGGGTTTATTGGCTAATAACGGGAACACTGCGGCCCGGTACGGAGCGAGTTTGGGATGCAATTTCAATACTACGCGCATCCCCTTTTCGTTTTCTTCTTCCGTGTACGCATCAAGCAGAAAGAAGAGAATCGCACGGTCTACGCCGCCGGATGTCTCAATCACCCAAGGAATATATCGCTCCTTCCGCTCCTCATCATAATAACTCAAGTCAGTCGCGGAAAATTGCGCATGCCGCGACAGGTCCCAATTGCCGCGGTGGTGAATTCCCATCATTTCTTTCCAGCCGCCAAACGGCGAATTGTATTCAATATCCCATGCGGCGCGCGCATAGTGCGCCCGCTCGTCCGGCGCATGTTCGCGGAATCGCAGATGCTCTTTTTTCATGCCAAGGGCGATGTGCCAATCCATCCGTTCTTTTTTCCAATACTCAAACCACTGCATCGCTTCTTGTTCGTCCGGCCTTACATAATATTGCAGTTCCATCTGCTCAAACTCGCGGAGCCGAAAAAGAAAATTTCCGGGCGTGATCTCATTGCGAAACGCCTTGCCGATCTGCACCACGCCAAAAGGAAGCTTCCGATGCGTCGAGTCAAGCACGTTTTTGAAATTCACGTGCACGCCTTGGGTAATTTCACCCCGAAGGTATACCGTAGTTTTCTCGCCCTCCACCGCGCCTAATTTTGCCTCAACAAGAAGATGAAAGGTTTTTGGTTCTGTCCAGTCCGTTTTGCCACATTCAGGACAAGAGACATCTCTGCTTATGATATTCACTTTATCATCAGTAAAACCGACGTGATCCGCCCGAAAACGCTGATGACAATTCTTGCATTCCACCAGCGGATCGCTAAAAGCGCTGGTATGTCCCGACGCCTCCCAGGCCTTCGGATTCATCATGATTGCCGCATCCAAACCAACTATATCTTCCCGGTCATACACCATAGTGCGCCAGAATTCTTTTTTTAAATTGTTCTTCATCTCCACCCCCAGCGGCCCGTAATCATACGTACCCGCCAACCCGCCATAAATCTCGGACCCGGGAAAAATAAAACCGCGCCGCTTGGCAAGCGATACGATTTTCTCCATAAGGGACGGGGATTCCATGGCTCATACTATAGCACAGTTTGATGAAAAATCAAAATAATCGTTCATAATTTTTTCCCGTATATCTTATCATGATGATCAAAATCAATAAACCGCAACTCGCCATTATGGAACTCGTACACCAAAACAAAAGAGCCAACGTGAACACGTCGGCGATTTTTAAGCGTGTAGCGAAGCGGCTTCCCAACAGTAGGATCGTTAATTATTTTTTCTATCCGCTTCTCAATTTCTTGAAAAAGAGACCTATCCTTTTGTTTATACCTCCCAAGAATACGCCCGAAACGCTCGGAATAGACAATACCGCCAACCGCGGCTGCTTGATGAGCATTTTCATTCATAAGTCTTTTAGCCAGTCACGCATCTTGGATATCGAAGAAAACGCAATACCTTTGCCCTCGTCAAGATCACGGCTGATCTTCTCCCATCGTGCGAGAACCGCAGGTCTTATTTCTGCTTCATACATCTCCCGCAGCAGTACTTTCTTGACCACGCGAAGCTCCTGCTCAATTCTTGCCTGACGCTGCACAATACTTTTGTATTCTTTTTTAGGAATTGTAATTGTCTGCATATGCACATGTTACTCTTTCAAAAAAACATAGTCAAATAAATCTCAGACCCGGGAAAAACAAAGCCGCGCCGCTTGGTCAGCGATACGATTTTCTCCATAAGGGACGGGGATTCCATGGCTCACACTATATCATGATCTTGAGAAAAAACAAAACGGGCATGGAATTTGTCCCTTTTTAGAAATCCTTTCTGTTGTAATAACTACCACTGGCCGGCACAAGCCCCCACTCCAATACAATATCCCCTCTCCGGTGTATCCCGACATCCGTTATTGTTATTGTAGAAACTCCCATCAAGATCGCTTGCAAGCGCGGAGTGATCGGTCTCAAGATATACGGCAAGGCGCCAAACTTGGCCCGTACTACAGGCAGGCGGATACCCGTAATAATATGTAGGATCACTATCACTCAAGGTTGCCGGATTATCCAACGGATCCTGTGACACCTTGGTTAAGACAGGAACATAACCGGAAGGAGCAAAGCCGCATGAAGAGCCGGTTTCTATACATGTAGCAAAATTTTGCCAGTGCTCATCCCATGTGGGTCCACCCCCGGTAATAGGGTATCTGTTTTGGGAGTCGTAAAAAAATTCAAGAGCCGTCCTGATCTGTCCGAAATCAGCGATGCGCCTGGCATCGCGCGCTTTTGCACGAGCCGAGTTCAAAGAAGCAAGCACAATACTTGCCAAAACGCCGATGATTGAGATCACCACCAAAAGCTCAATGAGAGTAAATCCTTTTTTAGATAGGTGACTCATAGTGTCCTACTGTTTTGCCTCTTGGAAGGGGGTGGGCGGCGATGGCGGAAGGCTGCTGCCACCGCTGAAAAAAAACACGGCAACCGTTACAAGAATAATTACCCCCGAAACGGCCAGAAGTACCATGCTTGCCTGTCTGGTATTTTCTATCTTCCCGCCGGAGAGGCGCATGACCAGACGGATGAAAAATCCGTACTCATCAGTCAGCTGCCTTTGCGGAGCCGCTCGAATCGGCTGCGGGTTTTGTTTTTCGTATGCTTCAAGAATGTCCATACTGTGTTTAGTATAATAGCCCCCCTGATTGCGCAAGAAAGTTATGCACACGTCCTACTTCACTAACCACTCTTTGGGGTTGCTCGGGGTGTCGTTAACACGGCTTGAGGGAAAATCAAAGACATCAAGAATTACGCATCCCCTAAGTTTATTCAATCAAGGTAAAAACCCGCCGCCTACAACGCAAGGAGCTTTTTCAATTCGTGTTCTATCTTTTGGAGCATCATCTTCTCGAGGATTCCAACCTTTTTCTCCAATCGCGCCCTATCTATTGCCCGAATCTGAAGCACAAGCGCAATTGCATCATGTTCAAGACCGTTGTGACGTGATCGCGTGGGCGCACTCATGTCTTTATTTTACCACATAGTTATTTTCTCCGCAACACCTGCCCTGCTCGCTCTCCCGTCAGCGTGCTTTCATGGAGGGCAAGTTTGCCGTTTACGATAACGGTGTCGAGGCCGGTGGCGTAGGCAAAGGGGTCGCGGTAGGTTGCTTGGTCTTTGAATGTTTCCGGGTCGAAAACCACGATGTCGGCGAAGTTTCCTACTTTGAGCATGCCGCGCTTTTCAATGCCGAATTTCATGGCCGGACCCGATGTGATCTTTTGGATCGCAGTTTCGGGTTTGAGTTTTTGTGAGTCGGTGACAAAACAATGCCAGAAGTGCGGGAATGCACCGAACGAACGGGGATGCTCCATGTCTCCGCTTGTCCGCGCGTCCACGGAAGAGGTTTGTCCGTCCGAGGCCACCAGGGCGTGGGAATCCATAACTGCGGCAGTTACGTTTTTCCCAAAGACCGTGCGCCCGATAATCGAGGCGCGGCCTTCGGTTGCGCGGACCGTGTTGATGAGCGTCTCTTCCGGAGAAACTCCGGCCTCTGCCGCAAGTTCGGCGATGGTCCATCCGACAATGCTTTTGATTTTGGCAGAGGTAATGCGTATGCGGTCATAGTGGAGCGTGTAGCTCTTGAGTTCCTCCACAATCTTTTGGCGCATAGCAGGATCATCAATGGTGTGGAAAAGCGCGGTCAGGCCTTTGGCACGCGACCATGTCGGCAGCAGCGTGTAGAGCGGGGATCCGGTGGTCGCATACGGTGAGACATCGAAATTAATGTCGGCTCCGGACTCGTTGGCATGGCTGATCAGTTCCAGTGCGGTTTTGAAGGAATGCCACGACTTTCGCCCGATGGCCTTGAGATGGCTGATCTGAAGGGAGACTCCGGTTTCCCGGGCGATCCGTACAACCTCATTTACGCTTCCGAGAAGTCCCGCGCCCTCGGACCGGAGATGTATTTTTAACGTACCGCCACTCCCGGCCAAAATCTTTGCGATGTCAATAATCTCTTCCGTGGTGGAGATGCGCTCATGGCCGTACGAGAGGCCAAGAGACATGCCAAAACTTCCCTGCTTTATGCTCTCGATGATCAGATAACGCATTTTTTCACGTTCGTCATACGTGAGAAGGCGGATCTCGTCATCAATCAGGCCCCGGCGCAGCGTGCCGTAGCCGACCGAGCTCCCAAAATTTACCGCCAAATGAAAAACCTTGATCTGCCGGAGAAATTCGTCAAACGTCGTCCAGTTCACGTTCATCTCCGACTGGTCCGCCCATTTGCGTATTGCGCCAAGCGCCTCATGAGACGCCAAAGGAGCCAAGGAGCCACCGCAGTTCCCTCCGAGTACGGTGGTAACGCCTTGGGAAATAAATGAATCAAATCCGGGATATTTGAAGAGCGCCAGGTGGGTATCCGAGTGATTGGTCACGTCAATGAATCCCGGCGCTACGAATTTATCCAGCGCATTAACTGTAATCGCCGCATCCAATCCCTCAAGTTTCCCGATTGCGGCAATCTTGCCGTCTTTGATGCCAACATCCCCCTTCTCGGGCTCGCGTCCGGTTCCGTCAAGAATGATGCCTGATGTAATTAAAATATCGTAGGTCATTAGAAGGATACCTTGACCGGTTGCTGCGCTACATCATTATCCGCAAGATCAAACAAGTCATTTTTGGTAAAGCTGAACATACCCGCAACAATGTTTGAAGGGAATGATTCAATCGAGATATTGTAATCGCGGACATTGCCGTTATAAAATCGCCGTGCCGCCTGGATCTTGTTTTCCGTATCGGCAAGCTCCCGTTGCAGATCAAGGAAGTTTACGTTCGCTTTCAGATCCGGATAATTTTCCGAAACGGCAAAAAGCGTCTTGAGCGTATTCGTAAGCATATTTTCCGCGCTCGTCCGCTCCTCCGGCGTATGCGCGCCCATGGCCTGGGTGCGTGCCTGGGTCACGCTGTCCATGGTCTCGCGCTCGTGCGCTGCATAGCCCTTGACGGTCTCGATAATATTGGGGATAAGATCATACCGCCGTTTCAGCTGCACCTCGATATCAGACCACGCCTCCGCGATCCGGTTTCTCCCGCTTACAAAGCGGTTGTAGGCGAATACAAACCAGATCACCGCAAGCCCGACTATCACAAGAAGTATATAGGGTAACGTAAAGGTATTCATAATTCCATGATACAACAAAAAACAAGTATTGCAAGCGTAGGCGTTTTCCTGTTACCATAGCAATACTATGCACCTGACTCCGGACAAAAAATTGCATTCGCGGGAACATGTGCTTGCCGAGGATCTTTCGCAGGCGCTTGCCGAGCCAAAGCGGTTCGCCGCATATTTGGGCATCGCGAAGCATTATCACGAATCAGATCTCCGGGCGCTCGCCCGCTATGCGGTTGAAAAAAAGGATCTGCCGGTTGAGGCGCGGGGAAAATACTTTTTTGCATCGCTGAAAGGACTCATCAAAAAAAGGCATGTTAAACACTCGGCGTTTAACATCAAAAAGAATCATGGAGAAAAAAGAACCAAAAATAATGGAAATCGTCAAAGAGTCCGAAAGGGTTCTGCGCAAGAAAGCCGCTGACGTGGCGGTTGTGGATATTGCCAAACCCCATACGCAGGATTTGATTGAGGCGATGAAAGAAACATTGCGTCATACGCCGAATGGTGTCGGGCTTGCCGCGCCGCAGATCGGCAAATCACTGCGCGTTTTTATTGTCTCGGAGGAAGCCGAAGAAATCGATCGCCTGCCTGCCGGTAGGCACGGCGCGGAAAAGGCCGGCTGGAAGCGGCGCAAGACCGAGAGCTTGGAGAAAAAGGAACAAGAGCCCTATGAGAAGCGCCCGTGGAAATACTATGTCTTTATCAACCCAGTCGTAAAAAAGGTCTCGCGCAAAATGCTCGAGGATGCGGAGGGCTGCCTTTCAGTGCCCGGAAAATACGGCATTGTCATGCGCCACGAAAAAATCACGGTCGAGGCATATGACGAACACGGAAAAAAAATCACCCGCGGCGCGTCAAAATTTTTCGCGCGGGTGATGCAACACGAATTGGATCACTTGGAGGGAACGCTGTTCATAGACAAGATGAAGTCGGAGATCAAACAAGGGGCTTAATTTTCTCATGCCAGTCAACCCCACAATCCTCTTCTTTGGTACACCGGAATTCGCGCTTCCGGCGCTTGATGCGCTGATTGCCAAAGAGTACCATATTGTCGGTGTCGTTACCAACCCGGACGAGCCGGTCGGGAGAAAACATGTGCTCACTCCCCCGCCAGTCAAAGTGCTTGCCAAAAAGCATTCCATTCCCGTGTTTCAGCCGGAAAGGAACGAGATTAGCAAAATCCCTCCCGCCGACCTTTTCATTGTTGCCGCGTACGGAAAAATCATACCAAAATCTATTCTTGAAATTCCTAAATACGGCACGCTCAATATCCACCCCTCGCTGCTCCCGCGCTGGCGGGGCGCTTCGCCGATCCAGTCCGCGATTCTTGCCGGCGATGCCAACATCGGCGTCACGATTATGCAACTCGATGAACTCATGGATCACGGTCCCATCGTGGCACAACAGGTCGTACATATTGGTAACCGAAAATACACGTATCCAGAACTGCACGATGAACTCGCACAAAAGGGCGCGAAACTTTTGCTTGAGACCATTCCTAAATGGATAGACGAAACGATTACGCCAACCCCGCAAGACCATACAAAAGCAACCTATTGCGCCACGCTCAAAAAAGAAGACGGCCGCATTGACTGGAAAAAATCCGCAGCAGAAATAGAACGCATGGTACGCGCATACAATCCGTGGCCAGGTGCATGGACAATTTGGAAAAACGATGGTCGGATGTATCGAATTCGCATTGATGATGCCGATGTGATTCCCGATGAACCTGTTGGTTCTCCGGGTCTGATATGGACCAATATTGACCCCCCTTCGTCCCAACAAATCGGGACTTCGGAGGGGTTATTCCCCCTAAAGGGAAATAAAAAAGCCCTGCTCGTGAAAACGAGCAAGGGCAGCATCATCATCAAGCGCGCAACCCTCGAAGGAAGAAAATCTCTTACCGGAGCAGACCTGCTCCGCGGCTATCCGCAACTTGTCGGGACTATACTGGTATAGATTAAAACCAATGACTATCAGAAATCGTGTCAAGTTCTTTGGCGTACTAAAACACTAGACGATCGTCTCGTGTTTTAGTAAAAAATCTGGTCTGAGTTTACTTGAGTCAGATGATTTTCAAATCCCGCACATTGCGATATACTGGTTTTATGGACGCAACACTGATGATTGGTGAATACTTTATCTGGCACTATGGAAAAAGCGTGCGGGATTTTTTCTCGGTCTGGGGGAATATACTCTGGTTTGGGTATCATTTCTTTTCTATGAAGCTGCTGGTGCGGACCTTTTTTGCCCCGTACAAGCGCTTTCACCAGCAGTATGACTGGACACATCTTGAATTGGGCGCGCTGGGCCAGGATATCCTGCTCAATCTTTTTATGCGCGTACTTGGCATGGCGCTCCGGTCTTTCGTGCTTGCTGCCGGGTTGGTTTTTGAAATCCTGGTGATAGCAGCTGGCATCATCTCAAGTGCGATCTGGCTTCTACTTCCGGCCATTGTTGTATTTCTCGCGCTGTCCGGAATATTTTTGTTGTTCGGATAATCTATGCCTTACTTCCGGAAATCAAAATTTGCAGGCACGCTCGTGTTGAACCGGATGCTTCCAAAAAAAATCCGTCACGGCATGGCCGCGGCACTCAATTTTTTGATACTGCTTCTCTGTGTTGGCGCGGCATATATGTTTGCAATAGGCGTCTCCCCTTCCGTGATGCTCGGTATTTTGTTTATCGTGGCCGGAGCCCGCCTTGTGCTCTTCGCGCTTGAAAGTTTTTATATGGCGCAGACATATGATTGTTCCGGCTATGGCGCTGCCGAGTCCTGGTATATAGGCGCGAAATCGGTTTTTTACCGGAATGTACTGCTCCGGCTCGGCATGTCCACGGATGCACCGATCACTATGCCAAAAGACAACGCCACGCAGCTGCTCGATAAAAAAGAAATTACTCTTGCGGATTTTTTCGTTTTTTGGTTTGACGCGGATGAATCGTTTCGCAGTTCGCTTCTGAAGCGCCGTATCCGCAAAGAGGATCTTGCCGGAGCGTGCGCGTGGGTTGAGCGCCTGCATGCCTCCGAGAATAAAAAGATGCGCTGGTGGAGCAGGGAAAATCTCGGGCGCATCCAAGGAATCGGCAAAGCGTGGTCGTTCGGGTACACCGTCTTTCTCGAACAATTTGCCCAGCCCCTGCGTCTTGGCATATCCGAAAAACACGGACTTGTGGGCAAGCAGCGGGAGATTGAATTACTGGAATCGGCGCTGCTCAAAACAAACGGGGCAAATGTCATGATCGTCGGCGAACCCGGAATCGGCAAACATACGGTGTTGGAAGGCCTGGCTCGCATGATCGCCGAGGGCAAAGTATTTCCTGATCTTGAATACAAACAGGTACTTGAACTTTCCGCAGGGCGCGTGCTTGGCGCGGGCAAGACCAAAGGAGAGACCGAAGCGCTGTTGCTCCGCATTTTTGCCGAGGCCTCGGCCGCAGGAAACATCATTTTTGCCATTGACGAATTTCCGGAATTCATCGATTCGCTTGAAAATCTCGGCATTGCTCCGGGAATGCTTCTTGGCCCCTATGTGGCAAGTTCGCGTCTCCATATCGTGGGGCTTGGGACAACCACAAGCTTTCGCCGCATTCTTGAGCGCGAAAAAGGATTGATAAGCGAATTTGATGTGATCGAACTTACCCAACCGTCCCATGCCGATCTTATCACGATCATCCAGGACGCAGCATCCTCTCTCGAAGAATTGGCGCGCCATCGAGTTGTCATTACCTATCCGGCTGTTGCGGCAATTGCCGAAGGCGTCGAACAGTATCTTTTGTCGGGCGGCGGCGCGCCGGAACGCGCGGTCAATCTGCTTGAAGAGGTCGCCCATGAGTGTATAGCCGGGCGCGCTTTATTTTGCACTCGCGAGATCGTACTCGAATACCTGCAGAAGAAAACGCACATTCCGCTCGGCGCAATTGAACCGGAAGAAAAAGAGAAGCTGATGCATCTGGAAGATGAGCTGCACAAACGCGTCATCAACCAAAAGGATGCCATTGCCGCGATTGCAAACGCGATCCGCCGGGCGCGTGCGCAAATGCGCGACAGCCGCCGCCCCATCGGCACGTTTCTGTTTCTCGGACCCACTGGGGTCGGCAAGACCGAGACGGCAAAAGCTCTTGCTGCCGTATATTTCGGCAACGCCGATGCCATGGTGCGCTTTGATATGACCGAATATCAGTCAGAAGACGGCCTGACGCGGCTTATCGGCTCCTCTATGGCAAACCAACAGGGCGTACTCGCAAGCGCCATACGCTCAACTCCCTACGCCGTGGTGTTGCTCGATGAGTTTGAAAAATCTCATGCCAAAGTGCAGAATCTGTTCCTACAGATTCTTGATGAGGGTTTCTTTACCGACGCATTCGGCGAGCGCGTAAGCATGCGCAATTGCATTATTATCGCGACATCCAACGCAGGTTCGATTTTCATTCTTGATGCGCTCGAGAAAAAAATGCCCGTCAGCGAAATGCAGACAGGAGTGATCGGCGCTATCCAGTCAAACAGCATCTTTAAGCCGGAGCTCTTGAACCGTTTTGATTCCGTGATCGTCTTTACTCCGCTTGGAGAAGAAGAACTCAAGCAGGTTGCCCGTCTCATGCTTGAAGCACTCGCGCTCCGCCTAAAAAACCAAAATCTCGATCTCAACATCACCGACGAACTTGTCTCTACGGTCGCGACTGGCGGCTACAGCGCCACTTTTGGCGCGCGTCCTATGCGCCGCTTTATCCAGGATCATGTTGAAAAAGTAATCGCCGACAAGATTATCGCCGGATCCCTTCAAGACGGCGATTCCATCTTACTTACCGCCAAAGATTTATCATAAGTTTATTACAACTCACGCCCCAACAGCGTATACACATGGAGCGATTTTCCGCGTCCTTTTACCGATACCTCTCCCAATGAGTGGAAAGCGTATTCATGGTGGTTGGAGAGCTTGTTTTTGGTGCTCTCGCTCAAGATAAGCGTGGTATTATGTTCTTTGTTCAAGCCCTCCAGACGCGAGGCAACATTGACTGTATCGCCGATCAGTGTGTAATCAAAGCGAAATTCCGATCCGATATTGCCCACTACGGCAAGGCCGGTGTGTATGCCGATCCCGATGGCGATCTCCGGTTCTCCGGCAGCAGCCAGTTCTTTGTTGAGCTCTTTGAGTGCCACGATCATGCCCTTGGCCGCAGCAAGGGCATGATCGGCCTGAAGCGGGTCGTCAAAGGGCGCGCCCCAGAAGGCCATAATCGCGTCGCCGATGTATTTGTCGAGCACTGCCTCGCGGTTGACGATCTCGGCGCTCATAGCCGAGAAGTATTTGTTCAGGATGCGCACGAGTTCCTGCGGCGAAGTTTTCTCCGAAAGCGTGGTAAATCCTCGGATGTCGGAGAACAGTACGGTTACTTCACGCTCCTCACCTCCGAGAGCGACTTTTGCCGGGTCCACCAGTATCTCTTCAAGTACGCGCGGCGATACGTATTTTCCAAAAAGCTTTTTGATCTCTTTCCGTTCCCGTTCTCCGCTCAAATACCGGTATGCAAAAAGCGACGAGGCCGAGAGTATCCAGGCAAAATGCACATGGAGCATATTGACGACTATGCCTTTCTCAAACAGGACCACTATAGCAATCATATATGCGATGCCCGCGCCTACGCTTGCTGCGAGCGGTCTTAAAGATCGAGGCCGGCTGCTGAAGAAAAGTGCCGACAGCAACGCTGCTCCAAAAATCCACAGATATGCAAGGAAAGGCGCCAGAGAATCAAGCCGATAACCGTATTGCAGCATGGTCACGATCTGCGCCTGCAGCTCCACTCCGGGCATTTCCGTGCCGCGCGAGAACGGAGTCAGTTTGGTGTCGTGAAGATCAGGAGCGGTCACGCCGATGAGCACGATCTTGCCTTGGAGCGTTTTCCCAACTTCTTCTCCATCATCCAAAAGCCGCGAGAACGAGAGCTTTCTGACGGCTCCCGGCAATGCCGAGTATGCGATGCGCGGGATCGCATCAAGGCGCTCTTCGCCGGGGATAGCATATCCCCCCTGTTTGAGAATTTCATATCCGAACGCATGCAGCATGTTCTGTCCCGCGGACAGGTCTGGGATGTTGACCAGGAGTGGAAACTTCCGCACGATTCCGTCCGGATCCAGAATGAAATTGACATGCCCGAGCGTGACGCGTCTTGTGCTGCTGGTCAAAAGAGACAAAGGGATTAAAAGATTTTCCGCACGGGGTGCCTGCTCTTTTCCGGAAAGAAGAAGCGGGCTTGCCTCGGCCGGAAAAATCACCGGATAGGGGATGTCTGCCAGTGCGGCGCGCAGAGCCGCATCATCCGCCGTTCCCTTGCCGGACGGTTCGGAAAACATTACATCAATGCCGACCACAGCCGGAGGATTTTTTTTGAGCAATGAAAGCGCCTTGGCAAATGTTTCGCGCGGCCACGGCCATTGGCCGATTTTCTGGAGCGACGTATCATCAATGGCAATGATTACCACATCCGCGCTTGCGGGTTTGGGGCGCACCAGCAGGTCTTCGAAAAAAACTCGAGACCCTGAAAAAGGCCGAGTGAAAATGAAATTGCCACCACGACGCCCACTCCAAGCGTTATGCCAAATGTGTGTATTTTATCCATCAGTATTTATGGAGTCCTCTACTTTTGCCTCCACGCGGAAAATGGGGCTTTTGGCGAGCATGGCCTCTCCGGTCTTCGGGTTTTTCCATATTGCGGTAATGGCGCCGGGAGCGGAGCCAAGTTCGGACACATCTGGGCCAAGCTCGGCAAGAAAAATACCGGGGCTTGCCACCTTTCCAATTGAACCGATCACCGCCCATCGCGCATCCACAGTTACGTCATGCGCCTGCCCATCCGGTCCGGTAAAGATCGCTTTGAACCCAAGGCGGTCTCCCTCGGTTACGTTTTTGAGATCCGCACTGGTGCGTATCTCAAGTTCCACCGGGCGTTGCAAAAGGGTATTTTGCGGTATATCTTGCTCTACTATGTTTTCTTTGCGTTCCGGGGGTATGGTCTCATTTCTGCTTTCGGTGCGTTCGGGCAGTGGTGCTTTCGGCTGCTCCTCGATCCCGAGTTCTTTGCGAATTTGCGTCAGCAGCTCATCCCGGAGCGTTTTTGCCTCAACTCCTCTGTTTCTCAATTGCTCGATTTTCTCCTCGTATTTTTTATCCGCGTCTTTCGCGTTTTTGACCCACGGATCCGCAAGGATTTTTGCCGATGCCCTTTCAACCGCCAGTTCTTTCTTTGCCTCCCTGATAAGCGGGATATCCTGATCGGCGACTGCAACCAATTTGTCCGGGGCCACCAAAACTTCTTTGCCTATGGTCTTATTCGTTTCAGGATCAATCGCCTGCACCACAACTGTCTGTTCCGCTCCGATAACGCTTGTTTTGCCTTTGAGCGCGGTCATGCCAAATGCGGTTCCGCGCACCGTTGCAACCGCATTGGAAGTTTTTACCTCCCAGAGAGAGCTTGGCGTAAGGAGCGCCAACACTTTCGACCATACCCGGCCACTGGTCAGAAATATCCGCGTGGTCAGCGCCTGGTTCTCCGGGTTTAATTCCGCCTGGTTAAGCACAATTTTGGTATTCGCGTCCAGGCGCAACACTGATCCGTCCGGAAAGTAGATGTTGGCAATGCCCCGGCTATCGGTCTCGATCATGTTGCCGAGCGCGACTTCGTCTCCGGTTTTGAGTACCCGGCTCTCTCCGCCATCCCTGGCGCTGTATTCCACCACCAGCGGACGCACGACTTCAATCCATGGCATTTGCGCCGTTCCCGCAACTTTTTCATGCTCCACGGGAATCGCCAATGGTAGTATCGGCGCTGTTTTTTTGAACGCAAAAAAGGCGCCGCCAATCGCGACTGCAAGTCCCACAAATATGAATGCGGTAACACGCATACCCATATATGCATAAACAATAACATGCCTGGCGCCATGGTCAAAACTCGGCACGCTCGCCAAGTTCCAACACCCGCACTTCTATTCCCATCGGTTCCAGTATCTGTTTTGCCAGCCAGTGTCCCATCTGCGGATTTTTCAAAATCGCGTCATGCACCGGAATGCAAATCTGCGGTTTCAGTTCCGCCGCATAATCCACCGCTTCCGCGCTCCGCATCCACGGAGCCGTTACCGGCAGTGCCAAAATCTCAATGGGTTTTGGCAGCCCCACCTGTGCATGCAGAAACGGATTATTCTCTACGTAGTCCGAAAGCGGCCCGCCTGGACGACTATTTGATCGGTCGGGAATATTCGCGACCGTACGTCCATAGATTACGGTTGCTTCTTTTATAATCGTGTCCGGTGTTTCAGGAGCATGCGGGTATACCAACGCGTCCCCCGGATAGAAAAATCTGTCGGCGATAAAGAACCCGGTATTTTGTATCACCGGAATGGTCGAATGAATCACCGCATGATCTTTCCCAAACGCCTCAATCAAGACATCTTTGATACTAATATGCTCCCCGTCCCTCATCTCCTGATACTTAATCCCCTCTCCCGCCAGCACCTTTCCCACCCCGTCATTTGTGACAACCGTTGCCTCCGGACTATTCCGCAAAATCGCCTTCAGCGACCTTATATCCAAATGATCTTGATGCTCGTGCGTGACTAAAACAACATCTACATCTCGCACGTCATTCTGCATCGTCGAATACACCCCCGGATCAAGCAGTATCCGCGCCTCCCCTTCCTCCACCAGCAAACAACTATGCCCGAATTTGGTGATATGCATAAAGTTCCAATACAATATCCTTACCCTTACATTATATTCTCAAGTATGTTGGGGTGTTAATTGGGAAACTAATTTATGAGATACTCCCATCATCGTAATTTTGCTTCAAAAATGCAAGAAAATCCGCAATCCGGGCTTTCACATCCTCATAACTTTCCCCCTCCGGAAATCGTTTCGTAATGCATTGCTCCTGCATCGGCTCGACGATTGCCGACGGTTTGGCATTATACGCCCCATAATTGCACTCCCGCAACCTCGCATCCTGTATGATCGGCGCTTCACCCTCAAACGCCAATTTCGCCGAATCCACGGCCCGTTTCATGTCCGAACAAAACACCGCATCAAATTTTTTATCTTTCGTCTGCTCTCTTAACTCTCTCGCTTGTCTCATCCCCAATTCCGAAAGCTCAATATCATACCATCCCGATGATATGTCTTTCTCGTTATCTGTTGTTGTTCCGTGTACGAAGTGTGCGAATCTGGTATGAATATCTTCAAACGTGATAATGTACCCGCGAAGTCCGTGCACAAATCGTTCAAATGATATCAAGTGCTATACAGTGCCCCGCATACCGCGCTTTGAAGTCCTTTGGCTTACGTATGACCTTTGTACGCTTGATGGGCACAATCCTGCCATTATTATGGTATACCCGTCAAAGATGAGCTTACTCTACTTCTTCCTGATAGCAAGACGCGCAATACATAATCTCCCATCCTCCTACCCCAACAACTTTTTCATAATTTCCTGCACGAGGGCAGGGTTGGCTTTGCCGCGGGTTTCTTTCATGACTTGGCCGACAAGGAATTGGATGACCACGGTTTTGCCGGAGCGGTAGTCGGCGGCAACTTGAGGATTTTCAGCGATGATGTGGGCTGCGATATTTTCAAGATCGCCGGCATCGGACATCTGCCATAATCCTTTTTCGTTGATGAAATCCGAAGGGTCTGCGCCGGTACGGAATGATTCTTCAAAGACCTCTTTGGCATTGGTGTTTGAGACCTTGTTTTCCGAAAGCAGAACAACTATCTCGGCAAAATTTTCCGGCGTGAGTAAAATATCTCCTACGGGCGCACTGGTCTCGCGCAACAGACGCATGAAATCCCCCACCATGAATGCGGCAATTGTTTTGGCTAAATTCTTTTTTGGCTGTTCGGATGTCTCCTTGTCATGCTGCATGGCCTCGCTTACCACTGCTTCGAAATAATCCGCAAGAGCTTTTTCGCGCACGATAATTTTGGCCTGATCCTCTTCAATGCCGTATTGTGTTATAAATCGTTCCTGTTTTGCCGCGGGCAATTCGGGCAGACGGATGCGAATTTCCTCCACATACGCGGCGGACAAATGGAGCGGCGGGAGATCCGGCTCCGGAAAGTATCGGTAGTCATGCGCTTCCTCTTTGGAGCGCTGGGAAACCGAGATTCCTTTGTGTTCATTCCACCCGCGGGTTTCCTGTACTATTTTTCCTCCTTGATCTAAAATTTCCGCTTGCCTTTTTGTTTCGTATTCCACCGCATCCGCCGCGTATTTAAAGGAATTAATATTCTTGACCTCCACTTTTGTTCCCAAAGGAATTTGGTTATTGGGATTTTTGATTTGATTTGACATTAGAAATTTGTCATTTGAAATTGGCCGAAGTGATATATTCACCTCCACTCGCATCTGTCCTTTTTCCATACTGGCATCAGACGCGCCAACATAGCGCACGATCTGCTGCAACGCTTCCCCAAACTGCCGCACCTCCTCGCCCGTCCGAAAATCCGGCTCGGTCACGAGTTCCATCAGCGGCACGCCCGCGCGGTTAAAGTCGATCAGCGAAGCTGATCGACCCGAGCCAGTCGAGGGACCTTCATGAATCAGCCGCCCGGTATCTTCTTCCAAATGGATCCGCGTAATCCGCATGCGTTTGCCGGCCATCTCCAGCCACCCGCCGCTTACGATCGGATATTTGTATTGCGAAATCTGGTATCCTTTTGGCAGATCCGGATAAAAATAATTTTTCCGGTCAAACTGGGAAAATTCGCCAATGCTGCCGTTGAGCGCAAGGCCAACCGCGATCACCTTTTTTACCGCGTCCTCGTTGACATACGGCAGCGTACCCGGATGCCCCATGCAAATGGGACAGATGTTTATATTCGGATGCTGCTCGTCCGGATCATTGAGCGAGTAGCAAAACATCTTGGTCTTGGTATTGAGTTCGGCATGTATCTCCAGACCGATCACGGCTTCGTAGTTCATGCTGCCATGATAGCAAAAAAACCATATGAAGGAAAGCATGAGCCCTTGCCAAAGTTCTTCTGATATGAAACAATACAGATAAGCGTTTTCTCATTGCACAAAAAAGAAAGGGACGCCCATGCGTATATTGACAACAAGAGTATTGGCTATCTTTATATTTTTTCTGATTGTTTCTCTAAAACCCGTACATGCCCAAGAGATCAAGGTTCCCGATGTTCATGACGGAACATGGCTCCTCCTTCGCACAGAAAACTATAATGTACCGATATCTACCTCACCTACTACGCAGACCATTTTTACCATAGGAACGACACGGATTTATCAGCACATAGGAAACTCTATGCAGGTAACTCAGATTATGCCGCTTCATGATCCGTCTCAACCAGTCCTTACCGCTTGGCATGAGGAGAAAACTGCATATTATGCTCTGAAGGTTGGTCAAGCAGTGAAAATCGGAACCCAGCTAAACGTCACCATTGACAATTATCCTTGTCCGGGATTATGGATGAGAGCTTTTATCAATATACCATTCCGCGTATACGGCACGGACTCTACAGATTTAAAAACAGCCAATTTTCAGAACATTGCCAAACAACAACTTACAAAAAAACAGTCCAGGCCACCAAAGATTGCCAAAAACAAAAAGTGGCGTAAATCACCGCAACCGCCATTGCCTGCGTTACCGCAATTGCCGAAATCCAAACCCAATTTTTCCCCATTCTTTCAGCCGCTTCATCCGATCAGACACGCATAATCCTGCAGACGAGCATATCGTCCGCAGATTTTTTTGTTCAAAATTCAATTGCATTTTCCAGTATTTTTGGTATGATACAAACATTGCTCCCATCGTCTAGCGGCCTAGGACCCGGGCTTTTCAAGCCCGTTACATGGGTTCGATTCCCATTGGGAGCGTAAAAAATTTATGCGCGATTAGCTCAGTGGTAGAGCGTTTCGTTGACATCGAAAAGGTCGAAGGTTCGATCCCTTCATCGCGCACCAAATTTTTCGGGCGCTTAGCTCAGTGGTAGAGCGTCTCGTTTACACCGAGAAGGCCCAAGGTTCGATCCCTTGAGCGCCCACCATAACAGGAAATTGCAAGTTTTTGGAA
>CAYJOT010000008.1:0-26006 GCA_964371935.1 uncultured Candidatus Saccharibacteria bacterium
GCGTTTTGGAGAAGATGTGACGCTGCTTGGCGCGGCTGCGGCGGTTTTTGCGCAATGCAAATAACAAGAAGGCGAAGACACCGCGTGTCCGCCCTCTTAATCTTCATATTGTTCCGTTGATGAAACGGTGAAAGAACTCGTACGATCCTCCGTGAGGACCGGGCAGGTTAATGAGAATCCCGTTCCGCTCGCGCACAATCTGCTGGATTTCCGGAGTACCGTTGGAAAACGTGACCGGGATCAGGTTGCAGCCCATCGCACCGGCGTCATTGCCGGAATCGCCAAGGTAGTATGCCCGCCTATGGGGAATTTCTTTCAAAAGCATATTTACGATGATTTCTTTTTTCATGATCTCGGGATGGCCGATATCAAGAAAACAATATGTTTCCGCGGTACCCGATGTTATAAAAAGAGGCAATCCAAGAGCATCTATCTGCCCTTGAATCCAGTCGGCGACTTTGGTATGGTCTGCCGAAGTCATATGCTCTGGATAGAGAGGGTGCTGTCCGAAAAACAGAGTAAGTGTGACATGTCGGATTCCTTCAATGCCGAACGCGCCATGCACGGTGTCAACATGTCCGTCGTTCGTGGTAATATCCAGAGATTGTGTAAGCGTGTACAGCGCGTCTTCCGCATGGTGCGCATGCGGGGAGACGACGATTCGACCATCATGCAACAACTCCACGCCGCCAGTTTCTGCAAATGCGCGATCAACGGTCAGTCCATCAAGGAGATGGCTTGCCGGAGCTCCGGTAATTCTGATGACGATGGTGTGAAGCGTCTCGCGCGCATACGTGACGATATTAATGAGGTTGCTCGCAATCGGCTTCTTGTTATATTTGAGTACTCCGTCCGAGTCGGTAATGACAAGGTCAATGTCCATTCGATTCTCCTTTTGTAAAAGTTCTTTTTGCAATCGCTTCGTACTGTTACAACACGCGGGCATTGCGCGAGGTAACGGATTTCTTTTAACGCTATTCCACGGTTACGGACTTCGCAAGATTGCGCGGCTTGTCCACGTCGCAGCCGGCCAGCACGCCGAAATGATACGCGAAAAGCTGGAGCGGGACTGCGGAGATTAGTGGCGAGAGCGCTTCTATCGTTTTGGGAATAAAAATGATGTCGTCAGCGATGGCGGCGACTTCGCTGTCTTCTTCGGTCGCAATTGCAATAATGGGGCCGTTGCGCGCCTTGATCTCCTGTATGTTGGAGATCATCTTTTCGCGCATGGAGTCCCGCAGCACTATGCAGACGGATGGGAAATTTTTGTCGATCATGGCAATAGATCCGTGCTTCAGTTCTCCGGCGCCGTACCCTTCCGCGTGCACGTATGATATTTCTTTGAGCTTGAGCGCGCCCTCGCACGCGACCGGCATCTGGTATTTCCTGCCCAGAAAGAGAAAATTTTGGTACGGCTGGTATTTCTGGGCAATACGCTTGATATGGTTATTTTGGGAGAGCGCATGCCGCATCAGCTGGGGAATTTTTTGAAGTTCCGCGGCAATGCGCTGTCCGGTCGTAAGCGACATCTCGCGGGTACGTCCGAATAAAATGGTAAGCAAAGTCAGAATCGCGACCTGCGACGTAAATGCTTTTGTTGAGGCAACACCCATTTCCGGGCCGATATGCTGGTAGATGCCGCCGTCGGTTTCGCGGCTAATGGTCGAGCCAACCACGTTTACAATGCCGATCACGGGCACTCCTTTTGCTTTTGCCTCGCGGAGCGCTGCAAGCGTATCTGCGGTCTCGCCCGACTGCGAGATCACAAGGCACAGATCCCCTTCCCGGAATACGGGCCTGCGGTAGCGGAATTCCGAGGCGATATCAACCTCGACCGGAATGCCCGCGTACTCTTCAAGCAGGTACTCGCCCACCCTGCCGGCAAAATATGCGGTGCCGCATGCAACGATCAGGATGCGCTTGGTATTGCGTACGATCTCATGGTGTTCGGCAAGCCCGCCAAGCCTCACGTGTCCCGTATCTATGATGATCCGTCCGCGGATCGAATTCTCAATTGCCAAGGGTTCTTCAAAAATTTCCTTGAGCATGAAGTGCGGGTAATCTTTTTTCTCCACCTCCTCTGCCGACCACTCAATGGTCTGCATATTTTTTTCGCGCCGGATATTTTCCAGGTTCACGATTTCGCGCGCATCTGGCGTGAGGATCGCGAGCTCGCCGTCGTCAAGGTAGATCACGCGATCCGTGTATGCAAGGATGGCCGATGCATCTGACGCGACAAAGTACTCGTGGTCGCCGATACCAAGGAGCAGCGGGCTGAAATTCCGCGCTGCAACAAGCGTATCCGGACGCGATGCGTGGATTGCCGCAATGCCGTACGTGCCCTTGATGCGGAGAAGCGCATAACGGACATGCCCGGCAAAACTCTCTTCCGGATATTGCTTTTCGATCTCCTCAATGAGGTGGGGCAGAACTTCGGTGTCTGTCTCGGAACAAAAGGTGTGTCCGAGATCCAGAAGTTCTTTCTTGAGCTGCTGGTAGTTTTCGATAATGCCGTTATGCACGACCCAGATGCGGCCGCTGCAATCAGCGTGTGGATGGGCGTTTTCTCGCGTAACCTTGCCGTGCGTTGCCCATCGCGTGTGTCCGATTCCGATCGCGCCTTCATGGGCGGCCGTATCAGGAAGTTTTTCCTGCAGGCGGGCGATCTGACCCACTGCTTTTTCCGAGAATACGGCAGCGTGTTCAAGTATGGCAACGCCCGCGGAGTCATACCCACGGTATTCCATCCGGCGCAGCCCGTCGAGGATAATTGGCAGAGCTTTTTTCTTTCCGATGTATCCGATAATGCCGCACATACCGGTTATAACTCTCGGCATGGTTATTCGGTCTCAAAAAATCCGGCGGTATGCCGGATTGTATGGCCTCGTAATTATGCGGTCAGGCAGTTTTGATCTTAACCTTTTGCGCGTGGGCGAGGCCTTTCTTTTTTTTGGGCAGCGTGATGGTGAGGAGTCCGTGTTTGAGCGTGGCTTCGGCGTGGTGCTCGTTAATCTCCTCTGGAAGAATGATGGTGCGGGAAAATGTTCCCCAGAAGAGCTCCTTATAGTAATAGTGTTCTTCCGTGATGTGGTCTGCGGGTTGGCGCGCGCCTTTGATGCTGACCATGTCGCTTGTGATTGATACCTCCAAATCTTCGGGTTTGACGCCCGCAACCGTTGATTGGATGACAATACCATCGCCGTTGTCATAAATGTCAACGGTGAGTTCTCCTTCCTCTTCCGCTCCTGCCGTATCTTCCTGTGCTGCGGGAGCGGTGCGGGGGTTAGATGCAAATGTTGGTGCGACGTGGCGCGTTTCCGCGCCAATATGCGCGGTTGTGGCGCTGTTGCCCGGCGTTTTCGCGTGGGATGCGGTTAATTTTTCAAAAAATATTGACATAGAAAAAAATATTACACAGGTTTGGAACTTTTTTTCAGGCGCTCAAAGTCCACGAGTACCATGATGGTCATAAACGAGAGCAGAAATACGAGGTAGAGCGTTGCCTGCCTAAGCGTATCTTGTTCCAGTATAAGATAGTTGAATCCGGTGTGCAAGAGCGTGGCAAGCAGAATGCCGATTGCGACGAAATGAGCGCGTCTGGGGTGAAACCATGCGCGCGCCAGAAAGAATCCGACGATGCCGGATGAGAGCGCGTGTAAGAGGTTGGCTCCCAAGAAACGATTGGTCGCGATTTCAAGTCCTGCAAAAGCGCTTTGGCTAAATACGGGCAGAAGAAACAGCGCATTTTCCATTGCCGCAAATCCGAGCGCGGCAGTCATCATATAGATCATCGCGTCAATCGGCTCGTCAAAATCGGGCCGTTGCAGCATCAGAAACTTTACGGGCAGATACTTTGCGTATTCCTCAATCAGCCCGATGGCGAGGAAAACAAACAGTATACGTTGGGTTGTCTGCGCCTGCAGCGAAAAGACGCCGGCCCGGTTTCCCAGGAAAAACACTTCCGCAACAATCGCGAGGAGTGCGGCACCCATGCCCCCGAGAAACGTGAGAAGTAAAAACCGCTTTGGCTCCGGGTGCGCGTCTTCCCGCAGATAAAAGAGCAGCCATAGGATTGGCGGGATAAACGTAAGTCCGAGATATGCCGCATTGGTGGTCGCGATTGCCGCAAGTTGGGCCGACGAGTAACCGAAAAGGAGTGTATGCATTTTACTATTGTTTTATGTTCTATGTTTTTCGCGCATCGTTTCCTTCCGGCCAGCGCTGGATCATAAGAAGGCATTTCTTTTTTCCGGCTATTGGAAGCCGCGCCCATATCTCTTCCGTGATAAAAGGAATGAACGGATGGAGCAGTTTGAGCAGAGTCGTGTAGATTTCAAGCAGAAACGCAATAGCCTGGTTACGCTCATGCACATGAGTGCTTTCAAACCGCGGTTTGGTCTCTTCTATGATCTTATCAGCGAATGTGTGCCATGTATAGTGGTAGAGCAACTCGGCCGCATGATGGAATTCGAATGCTTCAAGATGTCCGGTAACTTTTTTCACTAATGCCGCAAGTTCACGAAGCCGCTTCTTTTGTTTTGGTGAGAAGTTTGCCTTTGCGCCAGCGTTTTTTTTCTTCGCGCGATGGAGAAAGATGAACCGGCTGATATTCCAAAGTTTATTTGTAAAGTTGCGATACCCGCGCACCTTATCAGGGGAGAACTTTACATCATTTCCGGGAGCTGCACCAATGATAAGCGAGAGACGCGTTGCATCCGCGCCGTACCGCGCAATCATATCAAGCGGATCAATAATATTATCAAGCGATTTTGACATTTTTCTTCCTTGTGCATCACGCACCATGCCGTGGAGATACACCTGTCGGAACGGTATCTCGCCTGTGAGGCAGGTGCTCATCAGAATCATACGCGCGACCCAAAAAAAGATAATGTCATAACCGGTCTCAAGCACGCTCGTCGGGTGATAGGTCAGCAGGTCTTTGGTCTTTTTTGGCCAGCCAAGGGTTGAAAATGTCCACATGCCCGATGAGAACCACGTATCGAGCGTATCGGAATCTTGCTCAACCGTTCCGTCGCAATGCGGACATCGCGCAATGTTTTCAATGCTCACAATCGGTTGTCTGCATGTATCAGTAACTTTTAACTTTTGACTTTTGACTTTTGACCTCCCGCAATACCATACGGGGATCCGATGGCCGTACCAAATCTGCCTGCTGATGCACCAGTCCCGCAGATTATCAATCCAATGAAAATAGATTTTTTCAAAACGCTTGGGCATAATGCTGATCTGACGGTTCTTTATGACCGCGCGCATCAGCTCCTTGAGAGTTACCTGCTGCCCGGTCTTTACCCCTTTGATTTTTGAGTTTGGCATTGCAAACTCTTTATGAACGGCGATAAACCACTGCGTTTTGATCTGCGGCTCAATCACGCCCCGGCCGCGCGAGTTGGTAGCAATGCGATGAGTATAAGTGGTGTCTGTTCGGACGAGCAATCCCTTTAAGGCAAGTTTTTCAACAATCATCGGACGCGCCTTTTTAATGTGAATACCCGAGAATTCTCCGGCAATCGGCAAAAGTTTGCCGTCATAATCAATCACCTGTTCTTTATCAAGATGATGGCGCTCGGCAATGTCAAAATCAACCGCATCGTGCCATGGCGTAATGGTCATAACGCCGGTCCCGAATTCCATGTCTATTGCTTTGTCTTTTATTATAGTTGCAGTTATTGGTCCGTTGATCCATTCGAGCTCAATCTTTTGTCCGTGCATGTACTTCGCATACCGCTTATCGCTCGGATGGACTACTACATATTTGTCGCCGAATTTTGTCTCGGGCCGGCTGGTGCCGATCACAAACGGGCCGTATTGGAAATAATAAAAAGGTGCGGATTCTTCTTTCCACTCGATCTCATCATCGGAGACCGTGGTTTTTAGTTTTGGATCCCAGTTCACGATCCTGCTGCCGCGGTAGATCAGTCCCGCATCGTACATCCGCTTGAATGCGGTGCGTACGGCAAGATTGCGTTGTTCGTCGAGTGTGTATGCTTCGCGGCTCCAGTCCAGCGACGACCCCATTTTTTTTGTCTGATGTATGATGGTGTCACGGCTTTCCTGTGCAAATTTCTCTACGCGCTTGAGAAACTCTGTGCGTCCGAGATCATGCCGCGTCTTTTTTTCGGCAGCGTAAAGTATGCGCTCAACCTTCTCCTGTGTTGCCATGGCCGCGTGGTCCGTGCCGGGAATCCAAAGGGTGCGGTCACCTCTCATACGATGGTATCGTACCATCACGTCTTCGTTGGTAAGCATGCACGCGCTTCCAATGTGTAACGTGCCGGTCACATTCGGCGGCGGCAACACCATCGAAAACACCGGCGCGTTTTTCGCGGTCACCTTTTTCCTGACGCACACATCCGGATTAAAAAAGCCGGATTGTTCCCACGCCCGGTAGATGCGATCCTCCACATCTTTTGGATCATATTGCGGCGGAATTTCTTTTGACATACGTGACGTATTGTGTATACTAGAATGGTTTTTACCATAGCACCTTTTCAACCATTTTCCAAGGGAGAAAATCATGAGCGATACACACCATCCTTATGAACTCAAGGTTCATGAAAACGGGGAGAGACTACTGCTGACATTCTTAGACCCGCATAACAAAAGGCTCCATATTGTATTAACCAGAGAAAATGCACGCAAGCTGGAAGCAACACTTCGTGACGCGCTTGAGAAGATAGATAAGAAATTAGATTCGCGCATTTCCAATAAAAATAAAGAACAACTCTATACTGATAGAGATTTGACGCTCAATCTGTCGGATCACGAGAGATTGATGCGCTAACAAGCCCACCCCCCAAAATCACATTCGCATCGGCCCGGACTTGATCTGGGCTTATTTTTTTGCCACAAAAATATGCGGCGAGCGCGATCATGAGCGCGTTATCTCCGGTCATGGAAGGGTCCGGAGTAACCCATACAACTTTTGGCAGTTGTCTGGCAAGCTCGGTAGCCAGCCGTTCGCGCAACGCCGTATTGGCCGCCACTCCCCCGCCAAGCGTTACAGTTTTGACCTTAAATTCTTTTGCGGCGCGGATTGTCTTGGCGACCAGTACGTCAATGACCGCATTCTGAAATTCCCACGCAATGGCTGGTCGTAATTTTTTGTCTGAACGAGTTTTCTCAATATCGCGCATGAAATACAGCACGGCGGTCTTGAGTCCGGAAAAAGATAAATCATAGTTCTTTGAGTTGATCATCGGACGCGGGAATTTGATTTGAAATTTATCATTTGAAATTTGGAATTTCGTTTCTGCGGCAGCAGAAATGGCAGGTCCGCCCGGGTAGCCGAACCCAAGCATGCGGCCAACCTTATCAAACGCCTCGCCTGCGGCATCATCGCGCGTTGAGCCAATGATCTTAAAATTGCCATGCTTTTTCACGAGCACGAGTTCGGTGTGTGCGCCGCTTACAAGCAACGCCAGTGCCGGGAAAGATATTTTTTTGTATGTGGCTTTTGTGGCTCGTGATCTTTTGTTCATTTCAATGAGCGCCGAATAAAAATGCCCGGCCATGTGGTTTACGGGAATAAGTGGCATATCCCAGAGACAACTCAACGCCTTGGCAAAATTAACTCCCACCCAGAGCGCCGGGACAAGACCCGGGCCGTAGGTGACCGCGACCGCATCAATGTCCGGCTTCGCAAGCTTGAGCAGTTTTTTCTCAAAGTTTTCCCACAACTTCGGTTCACGTTCAAGAATAGAATGTAACTTTTTCTTTGTCTCTTCTGTCATTCCCAACTTGCTTGCCCGCCGTAGCTTGAGCGAAGGAGGGATTGGGGATCCAGTATTCATATCCGTTGATTCTGGATTCCCACCTTCGCGGGAATGACGAGAGTCTGCCAATGCCTGCAATAAAATCGGCACCAGATTCTTCTCGTGCTCTCGCCGTGCCAAATTTGGCACCACGCCCCCGAATTTGGTGTGCAGTTTAACCTGCGAGGAGACGATGTGGGAGAGTACGCGAAATTGCGGATCGCGTTTTGATCCGCTCGCCCCGCCATTTGCGGCCGGGGCTACCTCCAGAATTGCCACCGCGGTCTCATCGCAGCTTGTCTCAATCGCAAGGATTTTCATAGTTGCTTCATGGTACGGCAACCCCCAGATTTTTGCAAAAAGTCCACGTTGTCATATCAACACTTCGTGACCGACCGGACATAAAGTGTTGATTTAAAATTATGGTATCTCTATGCGCTCAAAAGTTATAAATGTGTAAGAATATTTGTTTTTCTCATCCTGCTCATGTTGCTCGCAGCTTGTGTCACGCCACTCGTTTTGATCCCACGCCGGGAAATAAACATCACCTGTGACTTCGGCATCAATCATGGTCAGATACATTCTTTGCGCGAGCGGAAGGAATTGTTTAAAAATATTTGCGCCGCCGATCACCATGACCTCGTCATATCCTTTTGCCGCGGTCAACGCCTCCTTAACCGAATGGACGATCACGCATCCATCGGCCACGAACGCGGGATCGCGCGTCATCACGATATTGATCCGATCCGGCAGCGCCTTGCCGATGGACGCGAATGTGGTACTGCCCATAATGATTGGCTTTCCCGTCGTCAGCTTCTTAAAATGCCACAAATCCGCAGGCAAATACCACGGAAGCGCATCCTTCTTTCCGATAACCCGATTTTTGTCCATGGCGGCGATGAGGGAGATGATCATATCTCTATACCGCCATGGGTGCCTTAATGGTTGGATGTGACTGGTAGTTAATGAGTTTGATATCATCCATACTGAATTTCTCAATATCTTTTACCTCCGGATTGAGCCAGAGTTTGGGAAGCGGATATGGTTCGCGGGCAAGTTGTTCGCGGACCTGGTCGAAATGATTTTGATAGATGTGGGTATCGCCGAGTACGTGGACAAACTCACCTGCTTGCAATCCGGTTACTTGTGCGATCATATGGAGGAGCAATGAGTATGACGCGATATTAAATGGTACACCAAGAAACATATCGCAGGAGCGCTGGTACATGGAAAGCGACAGTTTTTCGTTGGCGACGAAGAGTTGGAAAAACATATGGCACGGCGGGAGCGCCATATGGTCAAGTTCTCCCGGGTTCCATGCGGATACGATAATGCGGCGGTCGTTTGGGTCCTTGCCGATGCACTCTATGGCTTTTTTTAATTGGTCTACCGTCTTGCCGTCCGGCGCCTGCCATGATCTCCACTGAACTCCGTACACGCGGCCAAGATCGCCCTCAAATCTTGCTTTGGGTTTCCAATAACCTGCTTCGGCGTTCGCATCCCAGATGTGACAGCCAAGCTTTTGCAAATCTTTTACGTCGGACGAGCCGCTGATGAACCATAACAACTCCGCCTTGACGGCGTTGAATGCGAGTTTTTTGGTTGTCATCGCGGGAAAGCCGTCGGCCATGTCAAAGCGCATGGTCTGGCCAAACACCGCGCGCGTACCCACGCCGGTGCGATCCGGCCGATCCGTGCCGTTCTCAAACGTATGGCGGAGCAAATCAAGATATTGCTTCATGATTTTTTGCCGACGAGCGTTTGTACTCGTTTCCAAATAATGTCTCTGATTGTCTCGATTGATGGCGCGGCATCGATCACCAGCCACTTTTTTGGTTGGGCGCCTGCCTGCTGCAAGAATCCTTCGCGGACTTTTTTGTGAAATGCGAGTTGTTCTTCTTCAAATCTGGTTTTTTCTCCTTTGATGCGGACAATGGCTTTGACAGGATCCATGTCGAGCAAAATGTAGAGATCTGGTTCAATGCCTTGGCGTGTGAGCGCATCAATGTGCTGCATGTCTTTGAGGTGATGTTCGGCAAGCCCGCGGCCGTATCCCTGATAGGCAAACGTGGAGGGCGAGAAACGGTCGCAGACAATATCTGATCCCTTTTTCAGGTGCGGTTTGATAAAAAGCGAGATGTGCTGTGCGCGGTCCGCTTCAAAAAGCAGAAATTCGGCCATGGGATCAAGCGGCTCGTCATCTCGGTCAAGCAGAATGGAGCGGATCTGAAAACCTTTGAGCGTGGCGCCTGGCTCGTCGGTGTACACCACCATTCTGCGGCTGCGCTTGAGCTGTTCATACAGAAGCCGCGTTTGTGTAGTCTTGCCAGCTCCTTCCCCTCCTTCAAATACGATAAAAATCGGTTTTTGTTTAACCCATGCCATAGTAACTTTTTGCGTTCCCGCATTATTTTTGTTACGCTTATCATAGATAATTATTCATGCAAAAGCAATTGAATGTCATTGCGGTAGTGGGGCTTGCCGGATCGGGCAAGACAGAGGCGACTACTCGGTTCATTGAGCGCGGGTTCTTTCGTGTCGGTTTCAACGATGTGGTGTACGAAGAAGTAGCCCATCTGGGACTTGAACGGACTGAACAGAATGAACGTATGGTGCGGGAGAATCTTCGTAAAGAATACGGCATGGGGGTCATGGCTGTCCGCTCGCTGCTCAAGGTGGAGCAGGCGCTTGCCGAAGGAAAAAATGTTGTGGCAGAGAGCTTATACAGTTGGGCGGAGTACAAAATTATGAAAGAGAAATTTGGCGGTGCCTTTCGGGTGCTTGCGATTTATGCGCCTTCACAGATTCGTTATGAACGTCTTGGCAGGCGTCTGATACGACCACTCACGCCGGAAGCTGCACGTTCACGGGATTACGCCGAGATTGAGGGTACGGACAAAGCCGGTCCCATCACGATAGCGGATTGGACTATCTCAAATCTGGGATCGTGCGAGGAATTTTTAAAAAACGTTGACGCGCTGATCGATGAGATTTTGAAAGATTAGTCGCGTCTCTCTTATTTCTTCACGTCAATCCCCATAGACCGCGCCGTACCGCGTATGATCTGTTCGGCGACATCCACAGTGTTGGCGTTGAGGTCTTCCATCTTGCGCTCGGCGATCTTGCGGATGTCTTCGGAACTGACCGTGCCCACTTTCTTTTTGTTTGGCACGCCTGATCCTTTTTCAATGCCGGCTGCTTTGCGGAGCATGTCGGATGCGGGCGGGGTTTTAAGTTTGAATTCAAAGCTGCGGTCCTCGTAGATCGTAATAAATACTGGCACGATCTCGCCGGCCATGGAGCCGGTTGCCTCGTTATACCGCTTTACAAAGTCGCCGATATTGATGCCGTGCGGCCCAAGCGCGGTGCCGACCGGAGGCGCTGCGGTTGCTTTGCCTGCCGGAAGCTGAATGGTAAGAGTGGTTTTGATCGGTTTGGACATAGTAGTTTTTGGTTATTAGTTTCTAGTCTTAGTTGATTTGTTCTTGGTTCCGTTTAATTCGAGAAACTTTTGATATGCATAGAGACCTTTAAGCACTATGGTGTATTTCTCAATAAGGGGATCAATGATAGTTTGAGAACCAAATTCTTTGCGAACGGATTTGATAAGGTTTCGTTTTGTCTCTTCTGCTTCCCCTTTGGCAATATCGAGAAAGCGAATCTTCTCTTTTGTCGTAGTTTTGTGGTATGACTCAGCAATATTATTTCCTACCGATGCCGATGAGCGGCGCAACTGGTCGACGCTTCGAAAAAATTCATCGCGGGGAAACTGCTTCGTGAGCCGATGGACTTCTACCTCCAAATCTTCCGCCAGCCTGTATACCCAAAGATTTTCAAGCCCAGTTGCCACGTGATTTTTTAACCTGAGACTGAAAAACTAAAACCAAGGACTAAGAACTAAAAACCACTCAAAGCTTTTTAATCTGTAATGAATCAAGCTCGATGGGCGTGTCGCGGCCGAATACGTTGACAAGCACCTTGAGCTTACCGCGCTCGTGGTCAACCTCCGATATCTTACCGTCGAAATCTTTGAACGGCCCGTCCGCGATCTTAACCGGATCGCCGACCGCGACATCGATCTTGAACTTGGGTTCGTCCTGCCCCATGCGCTTGAGTAGTTCCTCCATCTCCTCGTCGGAAAGCGGAGTCGGCGTGGTGCCGGCCCCAACAAATCCGGTTACGCGCGGAGTGTTGCGTACCACGTACCACGAATCGTCGGTCACGATCATCTCCACGAGCACGTAGCCCGGGTAGATCTTTTCCTCCACGGTGCGGCGCTTGCCGTTTTTGATCTTGATCTTTTTCTCGATTGGCACCACCACGTTGAAAATCTTGTCCTCCATGCCCATGGATTCAATGCGCTGGCGCAGGTTGCGGCTCACCGTATCTTCGTATCCCGAATAGGTATGGATCGCGTACCAGTTTTTACCGAATTCCGATGTCTGTTTGGACATGATAAAATGGATTACAAAACAAATGTTTTCAAAATAAATTGTAGCGCATAGTCAACGCCGCCGAGAAACAGCGCCAAAATCCCGCTCATCACAATAACGGTCAGCGTGTGCCTGATGGTCTCCTCCCGCGTAGGCCACACCACCTTCTTCAGCTCCGTGCGCGACCCCTTGATAAATTTGACGATTCGGTTAAAAAAGTTCATATTTTGTTGTATTTTCCTATGTCATTCCCGCATAAGCGGGAATCCAGTATCTATACCCTATCCCTTTTTGAGTTTTATTAAAAGCCCCCGCGGGGCTTCATATAATGAAGAGTATAGAAATAAAAAATGCAGTTGTCAACTTGACTTTTATTTATCTTTATGCTTTTCTATAGGGAGTTATTTGTATCTGAAAATGAGGGATGAACCATGAGTGATAACACCTCGAACCAACAATTAGTAAAATGGATTATTGATGGATGGGGTATGCAGGGGGTTGTAGAGAAGGTCGCCCATGACCACCCTGTTATATGGCCGCTGGATATAAAGAAAAAAGCAGTCCGCGATGGTGCAAATTGGGAAGTTATCTTTGCTCACCTTGAAGCAGATTGGAGGGGTATGTGCCTGATCGGTAAGTGTAAGGATTTGTTTGAGGCATACCATCTGTTTCTTATGAGTTGGGGCAAACTAAGACGAGAATGGTGGAGCATTAAACCAGATTGGCAAGAACTTATCAACAACCATGGCTGGTATACGCCACATCAAAACCATGCAGTTGCTCATGCGTTAGAAATCTCTTCTAACAGAATCTTCGATGTCTATCAACATCAAGCTGGTCAAACGGTAGATACGGCGGTTCGGTATCTTTCTTCATGAACACGGTCGCCGTCTAGAAGTTTCGTCCCGAATACTCACGTGTTCGGGACATTCTGATTTTATGTCTTTCATGAAGCGGAATATAATACTTTGCCGCATTTGATAGTATGCCATGAATTGCTCCTTAATTCCAATCAACCCCTTGAACATCTGCACCAGTTTCCGCCAAGAAATATTTTTTGGCATAAGTGAGAGAAATCAGCGTCTTACCAATGTTCTGCGATCCGTGCGGAGGGGGAATCCTTGTATCTGCTCGCGATCTCTTAACTTTAACAAAAGCCAGTCCTCCAACACCTCTTGCAGTTCTTTGCGGCATGCCTCCAAATTCCGGGCATTTGCCCACACGCCTCGCAAGCCGGGGATTTCGCCAAAATAGCTTCTGTCTTTGAGAAGTTTATATTTTGCGCCTCCTAGTTTTTTGGTCAAATACTCCGTAAGCATGGTGTTATGGTATCAGAATCAAACTTACTATGCAAATCAAATATCCAAATTCTTCACGGCCTTGGCGTGCGTCTGGATGAATTTTTTGCGGGGGGAGCTTTATTTTCCAAGAAGTTTGAGAAATTCCTGTAACGTCAGCCCCGCTTGTTTCAGAATAGAAAAAAGTGTTCTTTTCGCAAGTGGTTTGGGGTGCATCGGGATGGTTACTTTCCGTGCGCGGTCGCCGATATGTTCAAGGTGCACATGACTGCCTACCTGGCGGACAATCCGAAACCCTGCTCGTACGAGAATGGGGATGAGCCGCGCGGCTTTGATGATCGGTAAGATACTCATGATTTACGCGTAAACCCTCTCGCGTGATTTTGGAGTACTGAGAATTTTGATTTCTGCCATACCTTTATCAAGGAGGCACGAGCAGTGAAGTTCTATGGCCTCACGCGCCATCTGTCTTGCCTCTGCAAGCGTATCGCCGCAGGTTACCACCCCGCGGAGCTTTGGGACGGTAATGGTATATCCTTTTTCCGGAGCGTTCGACTCGAAAAGGACCGAAAAAGTTCCCATCCCTGTTTTTATAGCAATGAGTTTCTTCATATTCCCATCATACTTATTTTATCCTATATGTCAAGATTCTTCACGGCCTTGGCGTGCGTCTGGATGAATTTTTTGCGGGGGAGGACCTCGTCGCCCATGAGGATGTCGAAGATGTGATCCGCGGCTGCGGCGTCCTCGATGCGGACCTGGCGCAGGGTGCGCGCGGCCGGGTCCATGGTGGTTTCCCAGAGTTGGGAGGGATTCATTTCGCCAAGTCCTTTGTAGCGCTGGATCTCGATCTTGCCTGCCTCGCTCTCTTCCTCTTCTGAAAGTTTTTTGCCTTTTGCCTGCGCCTTTTGTCTTTTGGCGTTTAACTTTTGGCTTTTTATCTCCGTGATCACTGTGTCGCGCTCCTGGTCCGAATAGGTGTACGTAATCTGCTTGCCGGACTGAATGCGGTACAAGGGCGGGATGGCAATATACAAGTAGCCACGCTCGATCACGATTGGAAAGAAGCGGTAGAAAAGCGTCATGAGCAGAGTGCGGATGTGCGCGCCGTCAACATCGGCATCGGTGGCGATGATGATGCGGTGGTACCGGAGTTTTTTTTCGTCAAACTCATCGCCGATTGCCGCACCCAGCGCGATGATCAGCGCTCTAATTTCTTTTGATGCCAACATCTTATCGAGCCGTGCCCGCTCGACATTCAATATCTTGCCGCGCAACGGCAGGATCGCCTGAAACTTGCGGTCACGTCCCTGCTTGGCCGAACCCCCGGCGCTGTCTCCTTCCACGATGAAAAGTTCGGACTGGGACGGGTCTTTTGACTGGCAATCGGCGAGCTTGCCCGGAAGCATCATGCCCTCAAGTGCGCCTTTGCGCAGCACCGTGTCGCGGGCCGCTTTGGCCGCTTTGCGGGCTTTTTGCGCGAGCAGAGCTCTACCAATGATCTCCTGGGCATCGCGTCCGTATTTTTCAAGCCACTCCCGCAGCCCCTCGCCCACCACCTGCTCCACTGCGGAGCGCGCTTCAGTATTGCCGAGTTTGCTCTTGGTCTGGCCCTCAAACTGCAATGCCGAGTTCTGAATCTTGACCGAGATCACCGCGGTCAGGCCCTCGCGTACGTCCTCGCCAGTGAGAGCTTCATCGTCTTTTTTGAAAAATTCGTTTTTCTTTGCGTAATCATTGAGCGCGCGCGTGAGCGCGGTGCGGAATCCGGTTAGGTGCGTGCCGCCTTCCTGGTTGTAGATGTTGTTCGCAAACGCAAGCTCTTTGGCGGTCATGTCATCGGTATATTGGAACGCGGTCTCGACATATACTTTGCGGCCGTCAATGTCTATTTCTTTTGCGACATAGAAAATAGTGTCGTGCTTTAGTGTTTCGTTGCGGTTCAAGTAGGCCACATACGCGACAATGCCGCCCTGGAAATAAAAGGAGTAGGAGTGCGCGAGCGATGATTTATCCGTAGCGGTTTTTTCATCGCGGTTGTCAATGATGGCGACGCGAATGCCTGCGGTAAGATATGCCTGCTGGCGGATGTGATCAAGGATGCGGCGCCACTCAAATTCGATTTTTTCAAAAATTTGCGGATCAGGTTCAAAAGTAACCGAAGTGCCGGATCCTTGGCACTTCCCCACTTTCTTGACAGGATATTTGGGCGCGCCGCGTACATATTCTTGGGCATATTGATACCCATCGCGGCAAACCTCTGCTTTAAGCCATACCGACAAAGCGTTTACGACAGAAACGCCAACACCATGCAGTCCTCCGGAGACTTTATATGCATCGCCCCCAAACTTTCCTCCTGCGTGGAGGGTTGTCATAACGGTTTCCAGCGCCGATTTTTTTGTCTGTTTGTGAATATCCACGGGAATTCCCCGGCCATCATCAACTAAGCGGACACGATTTCCCGGCAGGAGTGTAATCGCGATATTTTTCGCGTATCCGGCCATGGCCTCGTCAATGTTATTATCCAGGACTTCCCAGATCAGATGATGCAGCCCGTCAATGCCGGTTGAGCCAATATACATACCCGGCCGCTTACGCACCGGCTCAAGCCCTTCCAGCACATAAATATCTTTGGCCGTATAAGAGGCGTCTGCGGGGGTATTTCCCGCCTTTTTTTTATCTTGTTTTTTAGCCATGTATAATGGAAGTATATCAGAAATAAAGGAGGAGCGCAAACGATTTTGACAATCATAAAGAGGGACAAAATGTCCCTCGTGCGACTAGAGTTTAGGAAATTGAATTGAAAGAGGCAAATTTGCATTCCGCAGGGATGCTTCCAAAGAACGTGCAAATGAGACGGATGCGTCGGCGATTTCATGGCGGAAATCCTGATGGATGGCATCGTATCTTTTCTGAGCCTGCCCGAGTATGTCTTGAACATACGCGTAGATTTGCCGCTTGCTATCGTTCACGCGACAAACTATTTCTGTTTTAAAACACGCCAATTCTCCTGTGAGGTATTGTCTGAAATCGTCTATGGCAAGTACCTGTTCGGTGATTTTGCGCAGGTGGTAGCCTTTTGCGGCCAGGGCGAACGCTTCCCAGAGCATGTTTGGATGACGCGTGATGACACGGCTGAGAAACTGTAGGTAGGCGGGTCCCTGTGCGGAGACGAGTTGTCTTAAACTTGACAGGGCAAAGCGCATTATCTCGATTTGATGCAACTGGGTATGCATGGGTTTGGGTGCGCTACTCCGATTGAGATTTTGGAACAGCGTCAAACAGCGCTCAAAGTAATTTTTCATGCGACGATCGTAGATGGTGTTGAGCACGCGCTTATATCCCTTGATGAGGACATCTTCCGGCATCTGTGGTTCAAAGTTGAGACGTATGGTCAGATTGTCCCCAGTAGTATCTCCGCGCAATCGCTTTTCGTCTTTCATGCGAAAGTAGAGATCAGTGCCTTTGAGCACCGTGAGCAGTCCTTCCATGGCCATAGGAATGGCGGCTTGTTGAATAAAGTCGATGTGGGCATCAAACGCATCCGGCGTATCACCATCCAGGCCAAGGATAAATCCGCCCAGGACCTCGAAGCCCTTTGCCTCCAATGTGTGCACGGCGTGAAGTGCATATTCGGGATCGTCTTTGTCCACATTCTGCCCCTTTTTAGTCATGAGCAGCGCTGCGGGAGTTGGCGTCTCAATGCCCACAAATATAGAGGTAAAACCGGCCTGCACCATAGCATTCATGAGTTCGTCATACTCCACAAGATTCATGCTGGCTTCGGTATAGAGATTAAAAGGATAGCCGCGTTCACGCTGCCACGGGATAAGGGCATGGAGCAGGCGCAGGGCATTGCGCCGGTTGCCGATAAAGTTGTCATCTACGAGAAACAGCGCGCCGCGCCAACCCATGTTATACAACAGGGTGAACTCTGCGAGCATTTGCTCCGGGGTTTTGGTGCGAGGAATCCTACCGTAGAGCTTGGTGATGTCGCAAAATTCGCAATCAAACGGACACCCGCGCGAAAATTGCAGCAGCATAGAGCCATAGTGGTGCATGTTGATGAGATCAAAACGTGGAGGAGGCGTTTGCGTGATTGCCGGCTTCTCGGGAGGCATATAGATGTGCTTTGCAGTACCGGTCTCGAGATCGCGGAGAAAGTTTGGAAAAGTTTCCTCAACTTCACCGAGAAGAAAGTGGTTAACGCCCGGTATCTCATCCCAATACGAGGTTGGGTGGGGTCCGCCCGCAACAACGGGCTTGCCAGCTAAGTTAGCGCGTGCGATTACCTCACCAAGGGACTTCCTTTGCACGATCATAGTTGAGGTGCAGACCATATCCGCCCACGCAAGATCCGCATCAGTCAATGGCCGCACATTCATATCAACCATGCGCAGGTTGTAATTGTCCGGGAACATACCAGCGAGCGTAAGTAGTCCCAATGACGGCATGGAGGACTTTTTGCCCAGGTACTGAAGCGTATACTTGAAACTCCAAAACGAAGTTGCAAATTCGGGATATACCAGCAACGCGTTTTTCTTTCCCATGTCAAAACTCCTTCCTGTTTCCTGTGTAAAGGTGCTTTTATGTTATTGTAGCAGGTTCGGGGGGTTGCAACAATAAAAACAAATTTTACTTTCTCACCTCCCACCCCCGTGCTTCAAGCGCAGTAGTCACCTTGCCGACCAGTTTCTCAATCTCCGCATCGGTAAGGGTGCGGTCGGGTGACTGGAAGATCAAATGGAACGCGAGGTTTTTTATGTTGGCGCGCCGCATCTCCTCGTCCTGGAAATAATCGAAAAGATCCGTGTTTATGAGCAGCTCGCCTGCGGTATTTTCAATGATATTGAGGACTTCTTCGGTCTTGGTGTTTTCCGGCACTACCGCGGCAATATCGCGGATCACTGCCGGGTACTTGCTGACGGGGCGGAACTCAACTTCGTCCTGGGCGCGCTTCCACAGGCGATCAAAATTTATTTCTGCCGCAATTATTCTGCCGTGCGACTTCAAATCATCGAGAATTGCCGGGTGGATCTCGCCCATCATGCCGATCAGATCGTCTCCGATCTTGATTTGCGCGACACGGTACGGGTGAAACAATTTTGCGGCGTGCACGTGCTCCGTTGATGTCAGCGCGTCATCGTACCATTGATCGGCAATACCGAGCGTTTCAAACAGGCGATCAAGCATACCTTTGATCTCATAGAATTCCTGTTCGCCGCCTGACCGGCCAGATGATGTGTTTTTTGTGGCGAGAGTGAATACGAGGTCTTTATGTTCGTCAACTCCCTGCCTGCCGGCAGGCAGGCCTTTTGGCGTGCGCACAAAACTCTTTCCCGCGCCAAAAATTTTAACTGTGTCAAAGTTGCGCAGGTTTTCAACTGCGGAGCTAATATATTTAATCAGCACGCGCGGGACCAGATATTTGGTTTCGGGGCTCAATGGATTTTCAAGCTCCGGCGCGGTTGCGGGATCAATAAAAAATTGCGCGAGTTCCCGGTCTCCGGTAAACGCATAGAGCATACTCTCGGTAAAACCGGAGCCGATGGCAAAATCACGCACGCGGTTTTCCCAATAGCGCTCGTCATTGCGGCCAGCAGGGATCGCGGCAAATGCGGGCAGCTGCGGTGCTATATTTTCATAGCCCAATATGCGTCCTGCCTCCTCGATCAGATCTTCGGGAATCGCAAGATCGCGTCTGATCGTCGGCGGCACTACCATAAACTCGTCCTTGTGCGACACTCGGTGTTGCACAACAGCGCAACCGATTCGAACAAGCGCTTTTTGGTAGAATGCGCGGTCAAGTTCTGTTCCGAGCAGCCGGTTTGCGTCCGAAATACTGAAAAGAATCTTTTGAGCGATAACTTTTTTCGGATACACGTCAATAGTACCGCTCGCAATGTTCCCGCCCGCAACATCAGGTTGCGCAATGATTTCTGCAACCCGGTCGAGCGCCATTATGGTTTGATTGGGATCCATGCCATGTTCAAACCGATATGACGCATCGGTTTTGAGGCGTAAGAGTTGCGAGCCAATGTGCACACGCGCCGGATTGAAATTTGCGGATTCAAGCACAATGGTATGTGTATCATCGGTAATACTCGATGCCATGCCGCCTTTGATGCCGGCAATTGCAAGGGGATCGTTCCCGTCAGTGATAAGCAGCACTTCCGGTGTCAGCGCAAACGTCTTTTTATCAAGCGTTTCAATGGTCTCCCCCCTCTTTGCCCGTCGGATAATAATACTCTTTTTCCCCGTTTTTTTATTCCCGATTTCCTGCCCAAGCTTTTCCCAATCAAACGCATGCAGGGGCTGTCCAGATTCAAGCATCACATAGTTGGTAGCATCCACAATGTTGTTGATGGATTGTAGACCGCAAACGTTAAGCCGCTCCCGAAGCCACTTTGGTGAGGGGCCAACCCGAACGTTAATTATCACGCGCGCAGTGTATCGCAAGCAATCATCGGGCTCATCAATTTTGATCCGTAGAAAATCTTTGGTTTGGATTTTGCCTGTCCTCCGCAGCAGCGCTGCTACAGAGGATGGAGACTTTGAAATTTGTTTGGATTTTGGATTTTGGATTTTGTAATTTTTTAATGCACCGATTTCCCGTGCCATACCAATGTGTCCAGACGCATCAGACACGCGATTTGGCAGCAACTTTATATCAAGCACCATATCGCCTCCCTTTTTCTCCAGCGATTCAATTTCAAACGCGCGCATAGTCAAAAACTCTGCCAGTTGTTTTGGAGATTCCTTGAACGGCACTAGTTCTTTGAGCCAGTTGTATGAAAATTTCATATCAGGCGAAAAAAAGAGAAACGATATTGGCGTTGGAGTTTCCGAAAGTCGGTAGTATCGAACGTCAGCAATCGGGTAATGTGTTCTGCCCTCATAACCGCAACAGTGGCGCAGTCCACAAAACTGATATTTTTTTCCGACAGGCGTTGAAAGATATTCCACGCATCTTCATGGAGTGTTTCATCCACATGAATGATCTGAATATGGGGGTCGCCCCGCAAATGAAGACCGGCATCGCGTGCAACATCCTTCCCTCGTTGCTGGGACAAAACGGTTACCGCTTCCAAAAAGATAAAATTAGATGTAATAAAATCATATGAAGCAGTTTCGATGGTGCGGGTAATTTCGCGAGCTTTCTTGTGTAGGGCATCTTCGGGATTAAAAAGCGCGATAAAATAATTTGTATCAACGAAAATCTTTTCCATACAGATATTTGTCCACGTTACGCGCCAGATCTTTAGGCCCCTTCATGCCCATTTTCCCGATCCTATCAGACGCTTCAAGCAAGCTCTCGTGTTTTATTTTCAGAGTCGGTCTTCTCTTTACGGTAAGATTTTCGCGAATAATCTCTCTGATGATTGCGGAAACGGTAAGGCGCCGCTTCTGCGCCTGCTTGCGGAGCGCTTCTAACTGGCTTTTTTCAAGATATATCTGTGTTCTGCTCATATGGATATATACATCATGATGTATACATGTCAAGTGCAACGGATCACGTATGGCCTTTTCCACACACATCAAAACTGTCTTAGAAATCGCAAATCGCCGGAATTAAACATCCGAATATCTGGGATTTTATACTTCATAGCAACGAGCCGGGCAAATCCGATGCCGAAGGCAAACCCCTTCACGTCTTTGGGATTATACCCTGCTGCTTTAAATACATGCGGGTGTACCATGCCCGCGCCGAAAAGCTCGAGCCACCCGGACTGTTTGCAAAGTGGGCATCCCTTTTGATTGCACACGACGCAGGAGATGTCGGCTTCAAACCCTGGTTCGACAAAAGGAAAGTAGCTGGGGCGCAGCTGGATGCTGACGCGTTTTCCGAAGAGCCGCGAGGAAAATTCCTCCATGATCGCTTTGAAATTCGCTACGGACATGTTTTTATCCACGATAAGCCCCTCCACCTGGTGAAACTGGATTTCATGCGAGGGGTCCGTAGCTTCATACCGGTATACCACGCCAGGAACAATGATGCGGATCGGCGGAGTATGCGTCTCCATATACCGCACCTGCACGGGACTCGTATGAGTGCGCAGAAGAAGAGGCATTTTTTGCCCGGGATTTTTTTTGAGCCAAAACGTATCCCACATATCCCGCGCCGGATGTCCGGGCGGCATGTTGAGCGCTTCAAAGTTATAGAAATCAGTTTCCACTTCCGGGCCATCTGCGGTCTCAAATCCCATGGAATGGAAGATGCGCTCAATCTCCGCAAGCATTTTGATGACCGGGTGCATGTGTCCTCGCTCGATACGGCTGCCTGGCCGCGTCACATCAAGCCATTCGCGGGCAAGCACTGTCTCGCGGATTACTGATCCGAGTTCGCGTCCCTTCTCGGCAATCATGCGCTCGATTTCTTCGCGCAACTGATTCGCCTCTTTGCCGATTTTTTTCCGCGTGTCGAGCGGCAGGTCTTTCAATCCGCGCAAAATTGCGGTCAGCGCGCCTTTGCGCCCCATGTATTCGACTCTGATCTGTTCCAAGAGATTGAGATCGGCAGCGCTCCGGATTGCCTCTCGGGCATGTTTTTGAATCTTTTCAAGCTCCTTTTCCATACCGAAAGGGTAACAGAAAACCTGTCATAAAACAAGAAAGGCCGTTTTTTCGCTTACCTCAAATACTGTTCAACCGCTTCCAAAATCGCAGCACCCGAAAAACTCGTGCTGGGTTTTTTTAGATTGTTTGCGGGCGTGGTAGTGCCGTAGATAAATTGGTTCTCGATGTAGCTCACTATAGCGCGCACATCGCTCACGCGGCGGCGGGAGCCGAGTATGGCAATGCCGATGGGGCGCGTGCCTGATTTTGACGGGTTGATGATCCAGATGCCGGCCATGGTCTCAATCGCCTCATCGGTAAATCCGGCCTTGCCGCCGATAAATTTTTTGTCTCCGGCAGGCCAGTTGATATTGTCCCAGATGTGGCGGATTTTGCGTCCGCCCGACACCACGCTGTGCCTGCGCGCGCGACTTGTGGCGATGATCTCCGGATGTTTAGTATAGATGTAGCGGAGCAGTTTTACGAGGTCGCTTACGCTGGATACGGTTTCCTGCTTAAGCCCGCTTGAGTCCGCATAGTGCGTGCGCGCCATGCCGAGTGACGCGGCTTTCGCGTTCATCGCAGACACGAATTTGCCGACTGGCTGATCTTGGGTGAGCTCAAACATGCGGCTGGCGTCATTGCTGGACGGGAGCAAAAGCCCGTAGAGCAGGTCGCTCACGCGGAAACTCTCCCCGGCCACGATTCCGCCGCTGTTGCCATACGTCGAGATCGCATCGGATCCGGCGGTGATTACGGTCGAGCTTGCAAGCGTTTCCTGGACAATCACCGCGGTCATGAGTTTGGCAATGGATGCGGTTGGATACACATCGTCTTTGTTTTTCTCGAAGAGAATCGCTCCGGTCTCAAGATCAATTGCAATGGTGCCGGCCCCGTCAACGGCAGGAACATTGGCCGGGAGGTTGGTTTTTCTAAAATAAACAGCCGAGGTGGTGCCAGTACCCAAGAATGCGGTTCCGGTTTCGGATGCCGGACTCTTTGCTTTTACGGCCGGAACAACAACACTGTTTTTTTGCGCTTTGAGCGCGCTTGCGGCCGCCAACAAATCCACTCCTCGCCGGCTGCCAAAATCAAATGAAATGAAAATAACGGCGATCAGCGCGCCGATTTTCAGGGCATTGCCCAGACCCTTTGCATCAAATGAAAATTCAGATAGCATATCACAACTATAGCTGGTTTTGACGGATCGCTCAATAAAACCAAATAAAACCAATAGCGGTGTTTTTTGATTCTTAACAATCTTCAGACGATCGTCAAATAATTGTTAAGAATCAGGCGGTATGACGCTTTGAAACCTCATCATTCAGAAAACCGCCGGCCTGGATGCTCCAGAGTTTTTGGTACGGGCCGCCGTGTTCGATGAGTTTATCGTGAGTGCCTTCGGATATGATCTGCCCGTTTTCCAAGACCACGATGCGATCCATTTTCATAATGGTTGAGAGGCGGTGCGCGATCACGATCACGGTTTTCCCGGCCATGAGCGTGATGAGTGCGTCCTGGATCAGCGCTTCTGATTCGGAATCCAAACTTGAGGTTGCCTCGTCAAGCACCAGGATTGGCGAGTTTTTGAGAATGGCGCGTGCAATGGCAACCCGCTGGCGCTCGCCGCCGGACAGCTTGACTCCGCGCTCGCCGACAAAGGTCTCGTATCCCTCCGGGAGCGAGGAAATAAACTCGTGGCAGTGCGCCTGCTTGGCGGCCTCAACAACTTCTTCATCTTTTGCATCGCGGCTGCCGTAGCGGATATTTTCCATCAGCGAACGGTGAAAAAGCACCGGCTCCTGCGGCACAAATGAAATGGCATTTCGCACGCTTTCCTGCGTGGCCGTTGCGATATCCTGTCCGTCAATCTCAATACTACCTTCGGGAATGTCGTACAGGCGTAACAGAAGCTTGACTACGGTTGACTTGCCGGCACCCGAAGGACCGACTAATGCGACTTTTTCGCTTGGCCGGATGGTGAGGTTGAGTTGTTGGAGCACGGGACGCCCGGACCGAAAATCAAAATTTACATTTTGGAACACGATCTTGCCAGCAGCTACCGCAAGCGGCTTTGCTCCGGCGCGGTCCTGTATGCTGTGGGAAAGTTCAAGCATCTCGACCATTTCGTTGGCCTCGGCAAATGCGTCGTGAAATCTTCGCAGCTCACGGTTAATTTCAACCAATCGGCCGAATGTCGTGATCAGGTATGCCTGAATAAGAACAAAGTCGCCTACGGTAAGCAGGCCGCGCTGCCAAAAGATCATTGCGCCATAGAGCAGGCCGACGTTTATGCCGATCATAAGCAGGCCAAGGCATGCCCAGATAAGTTCATCCGCATTCCACGAACGCAGCGTTGCTTTACGCCATTTTTCCGCCACTTCGTAAAGGCGGCTGTTTTCATGCCTGATGCCGGAAAACAGCGCAATAGTCATGTGGTTGGAAATGGCGTCGGCAAGCGTACCGGTCAAATCACTGTCTGCCTGGGCTCGCGCCCGCCGTAGCGGCTGCCGGAGCCACGCCACAAATATTTGAAACGCCACAAAGCATACTACCCATATGCCAAGTGCGATTCCCAACGTATGGTTGCGCATGAAAAGAATGATCACCGCTCCGGTCACGAAAAGCAGAGTGGGAAGAAACTGCAGAATAATGGCATCAAGTATGACTTCAAATGCGCGGGAAAATCTGGTTACGCGGTGTGTGAGCGAGCCGGCAAAGTGGGAAATAAAGAAATCATACGAGTGCCCGATAAGGTAGTCGAATGCCGTTGAGGTGAGGTCCCGCATCACTCGCGATGCAAGATGCAGAAGACCAGCGATCTGTATCCGGCGGCTGGCCCAGCTTGAGAATGCAAGGATTGCGATCATGCCTAATGTCACAAACAGCTGATGCATGGTTGTCGCGTCGGGTTTGCCACTGACCAGCAGATTGAAAAACCGCCGCAAATAAAGCGGATATGCCAGCTCTGATGCCTGGAGTCCGAGCGCGCCGATGCAAAGCGGCACAAGTAGCCACGGATACTTCCGCACCGCCCGATAGTAGTACCGGAAGATTGCTCTCGTATGATTTTTTTGTGCCTGTATGCGCATATGCTGCTCAAAATAATTAAGACGCCCTTCCGCAGGGGTTATTGACGGGATAAAAGCGCGGGCGACCGGATTCGAACCGGCGATCTCTACCGTGACAGGGTAGCGCTTTAAGCCAGCTAAGCTACGCCCGCATCTATTATTTTTTTCTTGGAACGGATTTCGGAGCCGATTTTTTGACCAAGTATCAGACGTTTCAGGTTTCCTTTGCGGAAGACGTTGAAGACCACGATGGGGGTGCTGCTCTCAATGGAAAGCGTTGCGGCGGTCAGATCCATAACCCGCAAATTTTGGTCGAGCATATCGCGTGGGTTCAGAGTGTGGAGCAGCTTTGCGTTTTTGTTTGTGTGTGGGTCGTCGGTGTATACGCCGTCCACGCTTGTTGCCTTCAGCAAGACCTCTGCTTTGGTTTCGGATACCCGGAGCGCTGCGGCCGTGTCGGTGGTAAAGTATGGATTTCCGGTGCCGCCGGCAAGGATTACGACGCGGCCCCTGTCCAGATGATCAACCGCCCGTATTCTCGTGTACGGTTCCGCAACCTGGATTGCCATAATGGCGCTCATCACGCGCGTTGGAATACCAACATGTTCGAGTGCGCTTTGAAGGGCCAGGCCGTTGATCATGGTGCCAAGCATGCCCATGGTATCGGCGGTTGGCCGGTCAATGCCAGCGCCGGCAAGCCTGCTTCCGCGGATCAAGTTACCTCCGCCGATTACGATCGCGACCTCGCAGCCAAGATTGAACACGTCTTTAATCTCGCCCGCAATATACTCGACCGCACACACGTCAATCCCGAATTTTCCCTGGCCCCCGAGCGTCTCGCCCGAAAGCTTGAGCAATATCCGTTTCCAGCGAAGT
>CAYJOT010000009.1:0-23736 GCA_964371935.1 uncultured Candidatus Saccharibacteria bacterium
ACGCTTCACTAACCTCCTTGAACCGCGCTTCGTCCCCGCCCTTGTCCGGGTGGTATTGGTGCGCGAGCTTGCGGTACGCCTGCTTGATATCGTCCTTGGACGCATTGCGCGCAACCCCGAGCATTTTGTAATAATCTTTTGCCATAAGGAATCGTCTGTAGTCATGCTGAGCGCAGCGAAGCATCTCTTTGCAACACTGAACCACCAGAGATTCTTCGGGGGGTTAAGCCCCCTCAGAATGACGCAGGTTAAATTTACAACACAAACCTCTCAACTTCAATCTGTTGTTTCTCCTTTTTTACCACCTTAACAAGAATAAGCAACTTCATCAAGAGCACGGCGAGCGCGATTGAAACCAAGCGGAATATGATCGAGATCGCTTTCAACGCGAAGAAAAAAGCGACCGCGGCCACAAGCGGGAGATATCGATGATACTCTCCAACAAGGTCTTTGACTTTCGAGATCATGGCATTCGCAAAAACCGTACCGATCCTTTCCCCTCCTTTAAGATCAAAGCCATAACTTTTGGCAAATTCATCGCGCTGGGATGCCAGCAGCCGACTCAATTCCTGTTTCGGGATTTTCTCAAACGGAATTCCCTGGGACTGCAGCTGCGTGCGGACCAGCTCGGTCATCACTTCATTGACGGTCTGCTCCGGCCGAATCGACGGCAATCCCGTAGCTCCCTGGATGGTTCCTGAAAACGCACGCAGTGTCACATCAAACAGCTGCTGCGGAAAAAGTATCGAGAATACTTTTTGGTCATCAATCCGGTTCAGATAGAAGAGCGAGACCACGAGGGCTGTTGCGGTAAAATAAAGCCCGAGTCCTGATTTAAGAAATCTTGGGATTCGATATTGCAGCGAACCGGCAACCTCTTTTCGTATCATTGATACGGCAAGCCACATGAGCAAGACGGTCAGCACAACCACGCCCAAGGCAATGTTTGTGAACGGGAAAGTCAATCCAAATGGAGCGAGCGTTCCCACCGCCATCGAACTTGCAAGCAATGTTTTATGCTTCACCAGCAACACCGCAAGCGAAAAAAGAGATGCGGCAAAGATAAGCAGCAATACGGGAAAGATAAAAACCCGGTACTGTTCAAAATCCCCCTGCACGATCACCGGTACGATCCGGTACCATGCCCAAAAAGTAAGAACATGAAAGAGGAAAAATATGGCACACAGAAAAATTTCTTTCCATGAACTCGATGACAGATTCATGCCTAAAGTATACTACTTTTGCTCGTTTTCTGCACCAGGGGCGCTGTTGTCATGGTCGTCTGATTGGGGCTGATTTTCTTCCGGTTGCGGTTGCTGTTCAGCCGCTGGGTTATCCTTATACATGGCCTCGCCTATTTTCTGCAAAGACAGCGACAGGTCTTCCGAGGCGCGTCTGATCGCATCAATATCCGTACCGTCTTTCACGCCACGAACCGCAACAATTTTCGCCTCGATTTCGGTCCGCACTTCCGCAGGCACTTTATCGCCCGCATCGCGTAATGCTTTTTCCGCGGTATACATGAGCGTGTCCGCGGTATTGCGCATATCTGCCTGCTCGCGCTTTTTTTTGTCCTCTTCCGCGTGAAGCTCCGCGTCTTTTTTCATGCGCTCGATCTCATCTTTAGAGAGCGAAGTTGATGCCTCGATCTTGACGGACTGCTCTTTGTTGGTTTTCTTCTCTTTTGCTTTCACGGACAGCACGCCATTGGCGTCAATGTCAAAGGTAACTTCAACTTGGGGCATGCCGCGGGGTGAGGGCGGGATCCCGTCAAGGATAAACCGCGCCAGAATTTTATTGTCCAGGGCCATTTCGCGCTCTCCCTGCAAGACCACAATCTCAACCGAGGTTTGGTTGTCTGCGGCAGTGGAAAATGTCTGGCTGCGCGATGTCGGTACCGTGATATTGCGCTCGATCACTTTGGTCATGACTCCGCCAAGCGTCTCGATCCCAAGCGACAAAGGTGTGACATCGAGCAGCAGCACGTCCTTTACCTCGCCCTGCATCACGCCTCCCTGCACGGCCGCGCCAAGCGCTACGACTTCATCCGCATTGATCGTCCGGTTCGGCTCCTTGCCAAATAAACTTTTTACTTTCTCCACAATGGCCGGCATGCGCGTCTGCCCGCCGACCAGCACGATTTCATCAACATCGCTTAATTGAAACCCGGCATCCTTTACGACCTGTCTCGTGATCTCGATTGATTTATTAATCATGTCGGCCACGATCTCTTCAAGTTTCGCACGGCTGAATTTCATCACCAAATGCTTGGGGCCTGATGCATCCGACGTGATGAACGGCAAATTGATTTCGGTCTCCGGCGTAGTTGAAAGTTCGTGCTTTGCTTTTTCCGCCGCCTCTTTGAGCCGCTGCAATGCGAGCGTGTCTTTTGAAATATCAATTGCCTGATCCTTTTTGTACTCACCCACGATCCAGTTGATAATGCGCTGGTCAAAATCATCTCCGCCAAGGTGCGTGTCGCCGCCAACCGCCTTTACCTCAATCGTATCGCTTGATACCTCAAGCACCGACAAGTCAAACGTACCGCCACCAAAATCATACACCACGATTTTTTCGTCTTTCTTTTTGTTAAATCCGTACGCAAGCGCCGCGGCAGTCGGCTCATTCAAAATTCTGCGCACCTTAAAGCCCGCAATCTCGCCAGCGGCCTGCGTTGCTTTTCGCTGTGCATCATCAAAGTATGCCGGCACCGTGATTATTGCCTCCTCGATTTTCTCACCGATTTTTTCTTCCGCATCTGCCTTCATCTTCTGCAGCACCATTGCCGAAATCTCCTCCGGCCGCATCCATTTTTCACCCAATTTTACCTCAACGCCGCCATTGGCGCTTTCTTTGATCTCATACGGCAGCAATGTTTTATCGCGCTGCACTTCCGCATCGCTAAATTTGCGCCCGATCAGACGCTTTACCGAATACAGCGTATTTTTCGGATTGGTCACGGCCTGGCGTTTTGCCAACAACCCAACCAGCCGGTCCCCTGATTTTGACACCGCCACCATAGACGGCGTTGTCCGATTCCCCTCCTTACTCTCCACAATCTTCGGCTCCCCCGATTCAATCACCGCCATAGCCGAATTCGTCGTCCCCAAATCAATCCCCAGTATTTTTGCCATAATGTTTTTGATTATTAATTTATTTTATGATACCCTCATCTGAAAGTGGTATCAAGAAGATACTGCTTTCTGATAAAGGTACCAACTACGCAAGGAGAAAAGAAATGTGGCAAGTGATCTTTTGGTTCTTTGCAAGCATAGGAATTTTGGTTACGTTCGTTGCCATACTTGTTACGATAATCTGGTTATTTTATAAAGCGAGGAGTCGGGCGCTCTGTATACCGCTACTTCAAATCCTCCATCAGCGCGAGCAACAAGAACCATGGGGTATATCGGAAATTGCCCAAGTCCTGGAAAAGAGAGGCCAATTCCCCAGATATATCCCAGCGCTCTTTGGTCTTTACAAACCTGAATATTTGACCGCAGACGCTTGCCATGATGCCCTACAGGCAAAGTTTATTACAGACACAGGAGGCCTCATTTCTCACTACAAGCTATCAGACAAAGGATATGAAGTGTTAAACGCCGTTGCGGCTAATCAAAAAGACAGATTAACCGTCCATCATTCAGCCCGCACATAGGTGTTGGGCTTTTTTATTTCGCCAATCTCACCCTTGCCGGCCTGATCACCCGTCCCGCAAGCGCGTATCCTTTCTGTACCTCTTCGGCAACCGTACCTGCTGGCTTGTCGGACTCAATCTCTCCTATGGACTCATGCTTCTCTGGATTGAACTCCTCGCCCGGCGTTACTTCGATCTGCGCGACGCCTCTTTTCTTAAACACGTCAGTCAGTTGTGACCGTATCATCAACACGCCCTGCTCTAACTGGTTACTCCCTATTTGCTGTCCACCAGAGGCGGATCCGCCTCTGGTGGAGAAACTTTGCAGCGCCAGATCAAAACTGTCCAGCACGGGCAGCAAATCGCTCAACATGCTTTGCGTAATAAAACGCCCCAAATCTTCCAGTCGTTTCCCTTCGTCTTTTTTATAATTCACCGCGTCAGCCTGCGCCCGCTGCCATCCGTCCAAATACCCCTTTTTTTCTTCCTCGCACACGCGCAGCTTCTCGCGCATTTTTTTTAGCTTCTCATCCTGCCCGGGCGCATCAAACTCCTCATCTTCAAGCAGTTCAATGTCTTCGGTATCTTTTGTCGTATCTTGATCCATAATTTTTTTTAATCCCTTTCCCGAATGCATCTCAACAATGAAATCGTCCGTTCATAATCCATTCGCTTTGGGCCGATCACAGTTAAAAATCCCTCGAATCCAGCCGGGTGGCGCCACGACGAGACGATCATCGCATGGCTTCTGCCCTGAGCCATCGGATTTTCCTTGCCGATGAATATCCGCTCGTGCGCATTGCGCGATTGTTCGCACAGACCTCGCACCGCGTCATCGAGCGAATCGATCAGTCGTCCAAAATCCTCAAGATACGCGACATCCTGAAACTCTGGCTCCTTGAGAACCTGCGAAAAGCCGACATCATAAAACAGCTCATCGTCAAACAGTCCCGCGGCCGCAAAAGCGCCGGTCATATGCGAAATAGTCCTGCTGAATTCTTTCACAAATACATCCTCGTCATCCGAGCCCGCAAACAATTCGCGGATCTTCGCGCGCTCACGGCCAGTCACTTCGCCATCATCATCCGTGAGATGATCCACAAAAAACCGATACCCCTTATCCGTCGGCACCCGACCGCTGGACGTATACAGTTGCTCAAGATACCCCATCTCATCCAGCGCTAGCATCTCATTGCGAATCGTTGCCGTGCCCACGCCCAAATCCCGCTCCCGCATTCCAATGACCTGCGAGGTCACCGGCCGACACGTCGCCACATACTCGCGCACCACTGCGCCCAAAATTGATTGTTGCCGTTCTCCTAAAGTCTTCATAAAAAACCCAGCGAGGTGGGTTGTAGTCCCGGACTGTTCCTCGTTCCCAAGTCCCTGCCCCGCTACAAGCTCTCCACCCACCCCTTACAATATACAGCAATTAGCACTCTCGTGTCAAGAGTGCTAATTGCCTGTTCGGCATCAATTATCAGTACCCCCTTGCTTGTCCAGAGCAAAGCACTGTATAATAGCGTTATGCGCACCATCAAACTCAACACTACTTCATGGATCTCTTTGGTAAAGCCGAGTCAGGATGATATTCGCGAACTCCAGCAAGAGTTTCCGGAGATTCATCCGCTGGTGCTGGAAGAATTACGTACACCGACTATCCGGCCGCGCGTGGAGCAGTATGAGCATCATCTCTATATGGTGCTCCACTTTCCCAAAGTGCTGCCGGACGGAGAAACCATTATCACGCGGGAGATAGACTTTATCCTGATGAAAAACACGCTTATCACGGTACAATATAATGCGGCCACGCTGCTTAATGAGTTTATGCACGAGTGCGAACACCCGGAGGCCGCGGCACGCTTTGGCGAGACCCCGATCCATCTGCTCTACTACATGCTTCGCGAACTTTTTGCGGAATCGCTCACCGAGCTTGACCGCATCCAGGGCCTGATTGATGAAATTGAGGAGCGCGTATTTAGCGGAGACGGGAAAGAGATCGCGCAAAAAACCTCTATGCTGAAACGAAACGTGCTGCATTTCCGCCGGGCCATCAAGCCCGAACTCTATACGTTTGAGTCCCTCCGGGAGCGCGCATCGGAGTTTTACGGTCCGTTGGTGCGGCCATTTCTGATTGACCTTGCTGGCGAACATCAAAAAGTATGGAGCTTGCTTGAAAACCACGAGGAGGCGCTCAACGCTCTGTTCGAGACGAACAACGCGCTCATCGCCGACCGCACCAGCACCATTATCAAGACGCTGACTATCATGGCATTCTTTACATTTCCGCTCACCCTTATCTCCGGTATCTTCGGCATGAATACGGTCTATACGCCGATTGTTGACCGCCCCAACGGATTTTGGATTATCGTCGGCATTATGATCGTATCAATGATCGCCATGGTAACCGTATTCAAAAAGAAAAAATGGCTGTAATCAAGCTCTACAACACGCTTACCAGAAAGAAGGAAATTTTCAAACCACTTTATTCTGATCGGGCTCGCCCACCAAAGCTTCAGCGAAGGTGGGTCGGTTTGTATACCTGCGGCCCGACCGTGTATAACTACGCACATATCGGCAATCTGCGCACATATATATTTGAAGACGTGTTGCGCCACACCTTGGAATACGCCGGATACAAAGTCCGACATGTGATGAACATCACGGACGTGGGCCACCTTACTTCCGATGCCGATGAGGGCGAAGATAAGATGGAGCGTGAAGCTGCCAAGGGCGAGCGTTCGGTCTGGGATATTGCAAAATTCTATACCGAAGCTTTCCTTCGAGATATCGGCGAACTCAATATCAAGCAAGCGCACATGCTTGCCCCAGCAACCCAGTATGTCCCCCAACAGATTGCTCTGATCAAGAAACTTTTCAAAAAAGGTTACGCGTACGAGACCGAAGAGGCCGTATATTTCGATGTCTCAAAATTCAAAAATTATACCAAGCTCTCACGCCAAAAACTTGCACAAAAAATCGTCGGCGCGCGGGACAAAGTGGTCACCAAGACGAACAAACGCCATCCGCAGGATTTTGCATTATGGTTTAAACGCGTAGGAAGATTCAAAAATCATATTATGTATTGGAACTCTCCATGGGGCGATGGCTTTCCCGGCTGGCATATCGAGTGCTCGGCAATTTCAAGCAAATTCCTCGGACAACCATTTGATATCCACACCGGTGGAGTGGATCACGTCAGCGTGCATCATACCAATGAAATCGCCCAATCCGAAGGAGCCCTCGGCAAACCGCTTGCGCGTTTCTGGATACATGGCGAATTCCTCCTCATCAATCGAGCAAAAATGGCCAAATCAAAGGGTAATTTTTATACGCTCGCAACGGTTACCGCAAAGCGCGTTCATCCCCTTGCCTTCCGCTATCTGACACTGACCGCGCACTACCGCACCAAGCTCAACTTCACCTGGGAATCGCTTGCGGCAGCGGAACAGTCGCTTGAGCGGCTTTGGGATTTTGTGCGGAATATCCCGGGCAGCAGGAAAACCGCTAAAAAAAGGTATACCTCACTCGCGCCCTATCGCGCCAATTTTGAAAAAGCGATCTACAATGATCTTGACATGCCCAAGGCAATCGCCGAAGTTTGGAAATTAATCCGGGCGGTTAACTCCGCCAAAGACGGATCCGCCTTTGGCCGAAAAAACTCCGATCGCTACGACCCGAATGAGCTGCGCACACTCTTCGCCGATTTCGACCGCGTGCTCGGCCTTGGTCTTACCAGGCTGAAAAAAGAGATGATCCCCACCCGTGTACTCCAACTCGCCCGCGCGCGCGAAGCATATCGGAAACAAAAAGCATGGGCCGCAGCAGACGCATTGCGGAAAGAAATCGAATCGCTCGGCTATACAGTCAAGGATACGTCCAAAGGCCCGCGAGTCCAAAAAAACTAAGGCCATCTATCCTCTCAATTTATATCCCGAATTTCACACGATCGTAGTTTTTTCGGGATATAAATATTGATACCCAAAATTCAAAAACTCCGCCTAGCAGAGTTTTTGTTTGAGCCGTCTTTGTAGCTTACTGTATAGTGAGTGAGTAATCCTGGCCTCCCTCTTTGGGACTGTACTTAAAGACAGTTGAGTCAAGTGGTTTGGAGCGGAGGTATCCTTTATCGTACAGCTCATCAACCATTGCGGGTCCCCCGGTAACTTGCGGATAGGTGTTGTGATCCGAGTAATAGAGTTCAAGCACGGTTGCGAACTGATGTACGTTTGCCGTGTTGGCTGCGGACGTGGCGCTTGCGATTATGTCTTCGCCTTTTAGCATAACACCATTTACTAAAATTGTGCCTCCGATGAGCGATGTAATCAGCATTTGCAAAAGTGTTGTATTCATGACTGTATTATAGCATATAGACATATATTTGTCAAGTTGCGAAAAGCAGACCCCACGGGATATGCTAGAGTATATTTCGGCAAGATTTTTTTATGGCAAGACCGGCAAAAACTGATACGCAGGGCATCCGGATCCCTCCGCAGAATATCGAGGCAGAGATTTCTGCGTTGGGCTCGCTCATGCTCGACAAAGACGCGATCTTTCAGGTTGCTGACGCGCTTGATTCGCGTGACTTCTACAAGCCGGCACACCGCGAAATCTTTGAGGCAATGATGGATCTGTTCTCGCGCCGCGACCCGATCGACGTGTTGAGCGTTACCACCCGCCTCGGCGAAAAGGGCCAGTTGGAGGGAGTTGGCGGGTCTGCATACCTCACCAGTTTAGTCAATGCCGTTCCTACCGCGAGCCATGTGGCCCATTACGCCTCCATCGTGCGCCGCAAACGCCTGCTGCGCGATCTGATCGGCGCATCGCAGGAAATCGCGCAATTGGGGTATCAGGAAGAAGATGACATTGAACAGCTCATTGACGAGGCCGAGCAGAAAATTTTTGGCATTGCAAAAAACTCGCTCAAGCAGGATTTTTTTGCGGTACGTGATATGCTTGAAGAGACATGGGAACGCATTGATCGGATCCACAAAGACCGCGATGCCTTACGGGGCATCACCACCGGATTTAAAGACCTCGATAATATTCTCGGCGGGCTGCAAAAATCGGACTTGGTGATCCTGGCGGCCCGGCCGTCTCTGGGCAAAACTTCACTGGCGCTTGATATCGCGCGGCATTCGGCGCTCGCGAAAAACTCAATCGGAATTTTCAGTTTGGAAATGTCGCGCGAGCAGCTTATGGACCGCTTGGTAGCGGCAGAAGCGCAGGTAGGTCTTTGGCGCCTGCGCACCGGCCGAATGCACGGAGACGGGGAAGACAATGACTTCACCCGTATCCAGCGTGCACTTGCCACGCTTGCCGAGACCCCGTTATTTCTCGACGATTCCCCTTCTCCGTCGGTTACCGAGCTGCGCGCCAAAGCCCGCCGCCTCCAGTCCGAACACAAGCTCGATCTTATCATCATCGATTATCTTCAACTTATTCGCGGACACGGCAACAATGACTCGCGCGTACAGGAGGTCTCGGAGATAACGCGCGGCCTCAAAGCCATGGCAAAAGAATTAAATGTGCCTGTACTGGCACTCTCACAACTCTCACGAGGCATTGAGATGCGGCCCATGTCCAGACCGAAACTCTCCGATCTTCGGGAATCGGGTAGCATAGAGCAGGATGCCGATGTAGTCATGTTTATCTACCGCGAGGACAAAGTAAAAGAGAACAGCGACCGCAAAAACATCGCCGAAATTATTATCGAAAAACACCGCAACGGCCCCACCGGCAAGATTGAACTTTTCTTTCACGAAGAAACCGCATCATTCAGACCGCTTGCCCAGCATTATGAGGAACCCCTCTGATTATGTATCCCAGACCCCTACAAAATCTCATTGACCTCTTTTCAAAATTTCCAGGAGTGGGACCGCGCCAGGCAACGCGATTCGCTTTTTTTCTGCTCAAGCAGCATAACGGCTTTGTTGCCGAACTGCAACAGGGTCTGGCCGGACTTTCGCAGATCAGACAATGTAAGCTCTGTTTTCGCACTATTGACTCCGACGGTACCGTCGGAGCAGGTCAAAACGGCTCTCATGAATCACTTTGCATTTTGTGCAAAGACCCGAAACGCAACCATGGCCTGGTTGCCGTGGTTGAAAAAGAATCAGATATGCAAAGCATTGAGCATACGCATATTTTTCATGGCCTCTACCACATTCTCAATGGAGTGGTATCCCCGCTTGATCCAGAGTCACCCAAGCGCCTGCATCTGCGCGAGCTCCACAGCCGCATCACCAAGCTGCTTGAGCACAGCGACAAAGCCGAAGTAATTCTCGCCACCGGTTCCACCACCGAAGGCGACACTACCGCTCTCTACATAGATCGCATCCTCACCCCCCTCAAGGAAAAATTCCCCGCCCTCGCCATCACCCGCCTCGCCCGCGGCCTTTCCCTCGGCTCCGAACTCGAATACGCCGACGAGATCACCCTTAAGAGTGCATTGACAAATAGAAGGTAGTGTGCTAGACACCCTTGACCATTTTTTGCGGAATAATAATCCCGTCTTTTCAGATGGGATTACTTCGCAACTATTTTCTTCACCTCCACTTCGGTAAAATGCTGGCGGTGGCCTTTTTTCTTGCGGTAGCGGGTTTTGGCGTTGTAGCGGAATACGATGACTTTCCGGGTGCGGGCCTGCTTGAGCACTTTTGCCTCAACTTTGGCGCCTTCCACAATCGGAGTACCAATTGCAACCTCGCGCCCTTTTGAGACAAGCAACACTTGATCAAAAGAAATTACCTCGCCCTCCGGCGCGTTTAATTTCTCTATTTTCAGCTTTTTTCCCGGCTCCACAATATATTGCTTTCCGCCGGTTTTAATGACCGCAAACATAATAATAAGGAGTGTACCAAAAAGCTGCAATTTGCGCAAGCGGATACAAAACCTTGAAAATGCGGCGTCTTTATGGTATACTTATACTCTATAAAATCCTCTACTCTGGTTTTTAATATCCCTGCTATGATTCGACTCATCAAGAAAAAACTATATTTTGTCATAGCCCGCTACTTTAGATTTTTTGCAAGCATTCAATTAGCCGTCTGGAGACCGAGAATAATTGCAATCACCGGCTCCAGCGGCAAGACCACGCTGCTGCATCTGATCGAGTCGCAACTCAAAGGGCGTGCCCGATATTCCCATCGCGCAAACAGCACATACGGCATACCCTTTGACATATTGGGTTTAAAAAGAACAAAATTGATTCCGAGCGAATGGATACTGCTATTTCTCGCCACGCCGTTTCGCGCGTTTAAAAAACCATACAAGGAAAAAATGTACGTTGTTGAAGTGGATTGTGACCGACCGGGCGAAGGAGCGTTCCTGGGGACTTTATTGAAGCCGGAAGTGACGCTTTGGCTCAATACGGGAAAAACTCATGGCATGAATTTTGATACATTAGTCAAACGGCAAAAATTCACTGCGATTGAAAATGCCATCGCGCATGAGTTCGGATATTTGCTTCAATGCACCACCAATGTTGCCATTATAAATGGAGATAGCAAACTCATGATCGAACAGCAAAGCCGCTGCACAGGACGGGTAAAAATTATCGGCAATGACCAGCTCGATAATTACCAAGTGTCCGAAACCGGTACCGTATTTGAGCTCAATAACATTCGGTATCGCTTTGATGATCTTCTTCCCAGAGAATTTTTTTATTCAATTGCGATGACCCGCCTTTTAGTCGAGTATCTGGGTATTGAATTCGACGCATCATGTGCGGGATTCTCGTTACCCCCCGGCCGAAGTTCGATCCTGCGAGGAATAAAAAATACGACGCTCATTGACAGCTCTTATAATGCAACGCCCGAGGGAATGAGCGCGATCATAAAAACCTTTGGCCGGTATCCGGCACAAGCAAAATGGCTCGTTCTTGGCGACATGTTAGAACTGGGCAGCGCAGAACAGGAAGAACACGAGGGGCTTGCGGAGCTTATTTCATCTATCCAAACGTCCAAAATAATTCTCGTAGGCCCCAGAATTTCGAAATACACCTATCCCAAACTACTGCCGTTGGTTGCCGATTCCCATACCATCGTTGCATTTGAATTGCCAAAAGAGGCACTCGACTATATCGTCCAAAATCTCCAGGGAGGAGAGACCCTTTTGTTTAAAGGAGCGAGATTTTTGGAAGGAATCATCGAGCATCTCTTGTCCGATAAAAACGATGTCACCAGGCTCTGCCGACGCGAACAGGTTTGGCAGATAAGAAGAAAACAATGGGGACTATGAAAAAAATCTTTCTCTTGCACGGGTGGACCTACACGACCGAAAAATGGAACGAGCTTGCCAGACAATTGAGCCTGCGCGGTTTTGAATTGGTTCTTCTCCCCATCCCCGGATTGACCGAAACCACCGATAAGGTATGGCAGCTGGATGATTATGTGGATTGGCTCAAGACAAAACTGGATCGAGAACTGCACCCCATTGTGATCGGGCATTCAAATGGCGGACGCATTGCTTTGGCGTACGCCGCAAAATACCCGGCCGCATTGAGCCATTTAATTTTAATCTGCAGCGCCGGTATATATCATAACGAATTACCGATACGAATAAAACGCCGGGTTTTCGGTATGGCCGCAAAACTCGGCAAAAAACTAACCTCTTCGGCCACACTCCGAAATCTGCTGTATCGGCTTGCGCGGGAACACGACTATAAAAATGCGACCCCGCAGATAAGGGCAACCATGCATAATCTTATCTCGGTGGACCTCACGAGCCGGTTGCGGTTCATTACCACGCCTACGCTGATTATTTGGGGAGAAAACGACACCATAACTCCATTGGTCGACGGTCAAATCATGCACAAATCAATAAAGAATTCCAAACTCTCTATCGTGAAAAACGCCGGACACTCGCCTCACTTCACGAATGTTCAAGAAGTTACCGCACACATTGTAAAGGAAATCCGAATATGAGCATTTTCAATTCTTTGGGGTCAAACTACAACCTAAAAATCGCGCTCCGAGTCCTGCTCCGCAGGCACGACGCGAAGGTGGCCTTTGAATTAAAATCTTATCTCGACGAGAAATACCAAGGGGAAACGATACTGCTCTATAAGGGCAGAGAAGCATTGGAGTTGGCGCTCCATATTCTGGGTCTTTCCGAGAGTACCTATGTCGCGATCAATGGATACACCTGCTACGCTGTATATCAAGCGGTCATCAACGCAAACTATCATGTAGAGTATATTGACATAACCGAATCAGATTTTAATTTTTCTCCGGCTGGCTTGGAAGAAAAACTGCAAAGCAATCCTCTCATCAAGGTGGTGGTTGTCCAGAATACATTGGGCTATCCGTGCGACATTGAGAAAATAGCGGTTATCTGTAAACAGAAAAATATTATCCTGATTGAAGATCTGGCCCATAGCGTCGGGACAATATACCGGAGCGGACGCGAAGCGGGCACGGTTGGAGATTTTGTCGTTGTATCCTTCAGCCAAGACAAGATCATCGACGGCATTTCGGGAGGAGCACTCATAATCAGAAACGAGCGGTATAAAAATGTTCATGACAGAAAATTGAGCCGGGTAAATCGCGGGTGGCAATACAGAGATAAATTTTATCCTCTGCTCACCGTACTCATACGAAAAACACATGGCATAGGATTCGGTAAATTAGCACATGCCTCATTCAGAATGGCCGGTCTGCTTTCTGCCACGATGAGGGAGGGAAGCTCCGACACCCTGCATGACCTCCCCCAATGGTATTGCGATCTCATCTATGAGCAATTCCGGTCGTTAGAAAAGGAGTTGCGCCATAGGCGGGATATAGCCGAAATGTACCATAAAGCTTTGAACCCTCGATATGTGCAACCGAGTATCGCCGAAAAGATCGGCCGGTCCACCAATATACGATTTCCCATCTTGATAAAAAATAGAGACGCGCTGATCGCGTATCTTAAAAAACACCGGATTTATGTTTCGGATATCTGGTATGACGCGCCAATCGCCCCCAAAAAATATATGCATCTGGCGGCGTACGACCATCAGTGCCCCGTGTCTGAAAAAATATCCGACGAGATGTTGAATCTACCGACCCATAAAAATATTTCAAAAAGGCAAGCGGAGATCATCGCTCGAAAAATAAATACATGGCTGCCGTCGCCGCAAAGATAATAAACGATAAAAATGTGTGGGAAGATTTCCTCACCACCCATCCGGAATCAAATTTCCTGCAATCTTGGTATTGGGGAGAATTTCACCAATCGTTAGGCAATATCATTCATCGCACCGGTTTTTATCACGATGATCAATTAGTCGGTGTCATGCTCTCAATCGTAGAAGACGCAAAGAGAGGCAGGTACCTTACCGTACCCGGAGGACCGATCATTGATTGGTCTGATCGTCAACACGTTGATGGTTTTATCGAAGAGATACGGCGCTTGGCAAAAGCCGATTATTGTATTTTTGTCAGAGTACGGCCCCAACTGGAATCCAATGAGTTCTCGAAAAACCTCTTTCGGAAGCACAAATTTTTAAGCGCGCCAATGCACTTGCATGCGGAACTGACGTCTCAGTTGGACATCACACAACCTGACGAAGCATTGCTGTCCACGATGAGGAAAGCGACAAGGTATGAACTCAAAAAAGCAAAAACGTTGGGCATTAAAATCACTACGACAGAGGATCCGGCAGCTGTCAAGAATTTTTACGATCTTCAGATCATGACCGCAAAGAGGCAAAAGTTTGTACCGTTCTCGTACCAGTTTTTATACGAGCAGTTCAGGGTATTTGCCGAGGCAAAAAAAGCGTTGTTGTTCAGCGCGGAGTTGGAAGATAAAATTCTTGCGCAAGCACTCATTATTTTCTACGGACGGGAAGCGGCCTACCATTACGGCGCCAGTACGGAATATGGCCGAAAATATCCCGGAGCATGTCTCATACAGTGGGAAGCCATACAAGAAGCAAAACGAAGAAATATGAAGCGGTATAATTTTTGGGGCGTTGCTCCCGAGTCCCGAAAGAATCATCGGTTCTACGGTCTATCCCTGTTTAAACGAGGCTTCGGCGGCAAAGATTTCGAATATGTGCACGCCCAGGACTTGGTACTGAATCGTTACCGCTATTTCTTTATTTCTATCATTGAAAATATAAGGAGAAAAATTCGCCGCGTCTAAAACCGGGCTGATTCTTATTTTCATAGCACATCATACCCCACCCGGATATTTTTTCCTTCTTGTTTTATTTTACGTATGGTGATGCGTCCGATCTCGTTCATATCCGCAACCGGCGTGCCTCCGCAGGGCATATAAAATCCTCCGTGCACAACTACGCGAGCGGCCTCACCTTTTGCTGCGGAAAAATCCGGAGTGTATCGGCACATTTTTTGCATCTCCTCGCGCGTCATAAAAATCACCTCGGTCTTGCCCGCATCCGCAATGTATTTGTTGCACAACATCTCAAGATCCTTTTTTAGTTTTTCTTTGTCGATTCCCTCCAAGCTGCCCTCATATTCATCGTACGGCCCATTCGGAAAATGATACCCTTTGCCGGGCATCCATGGCAGATCAAGCTCCGCAATCGCTCTATCAACGAGATGCCCGGCAGAGTGAAGGCGGCTATTGAGCGTGCGGCGCTCGGCATCCACGCGACAGGTCACGGGTTCTCCGATTGCAAAGCTGCCAGATTCGAATGTCCCGATATGCCGCACATCGCCGTCAGCGAATCGCACCTCGTCAACAAGGAAACTTACCCCCGCAGCAGACTCAATCACACCCGTATCATACGGCTGTCCCCCACCTTGCGGATAGAATACGGTCTGATCCAACACAACCACATCTTTGCCGTCCGCCTGGGTTACCGATACCACCGATGCCTCACATTCGATTTTCACAAAATCCTCAAGATAAAGAAGCTTGGTCATAAAAATATGGTAGCACTCCCGCATAAAAAAGAAAAACGCGCTTTCCGGGCGCGTTAGGCTGGTCTGTATAAAAGTCCCTCTTGAAAGAAAACGGAGCCAGTAATGCTCGGCCTAGACTCCTGGAATGGAACTCTATATGTTTCAGTCCATTTGATCGGATCGCGGAGAAACTCGCGGCATTCCTCAAGCACTTCCACGACATACAATCCGCGCTCTTGCGCCATATCAAGAAGCTGTGGCAACGTGAAGAGGTGGATCACCTCAATTTTTTCGCGCCGAAGTACTTCAACAGCATACGGATTTCCGTACCAGAGAAAGCACGCCACGTGAGTAATCTTGTATCCTGCCTCGCGCAAAACGCGGACGCTTCGCATTGTAGTTTCGCCGAAGTTGATCAGCTCCTCAACCAGCAAACAGGAATCACCCTTCTCAATGGCCGGGTTATTCCGTACACCAACCAGCCACTCGTTGTTTTTTGCAGAATCCCGCACATACCCGGACGGGACACCTTTTCTGTTCCAGAAACGCCGGAGTTTTTCAGCTATCTTGTATGCGGGAATAATACCACCCGTTGCCGTACCCATTAAAAATTGAACCGGACATGGCAATTCTTTTCTGACTACGTCTGCAAGAAATGTTATAAGGTCATCAAACAAACTTGTGCGGCCGATCAATTCTTTTAGTCCGACATACACAGGACCGCTTTTTCCGGAAGTATAAGGGATGGGCGCCTCACCAGCGAACAGATTGCGAATATCAACCACTCCCGCATCCAAGATATTCCGCATTATACGGTGGCGTTGCATATCCGACCATACGATTGACCTTTGCGGCATGACTCTCTCCTTCTCTAAGTGGAGTAAAGAGCTTTTCTGTATGCTAACAAATTATACTCCCTGACGCAAGATGAAATCGCTCTGCAGCGCTCTGGCCCTGCACCACGATCTCAAGAAAACGCTTGTCGCCGATGCCGGAGCTGCCTATCACCATTGCCGCAACTCCGTCGGGCACGTCTTTGAGCAAGGTAAAACATGGCAGAGGTCCAAAGCGTGTTTGTATTTCTTTTCCCTCGGCAAACGAAATGTCTTCAGGTAGGAGGGTTGTCTTTGCATTCCCAAACGAATCAACCCACCAAATTGCTTTGGGCGCATCCGGCGCTTCCCCGCCGTCGCGAAAGCTATGGCGGACAAGAAGCAGTTGTTCGCTGCTCACCACTGGCTCGCCACTGATAATCCATTGAGCCACGCGCGGGAGAAATTCATAGCTCCGGAATTGCGTGGCAGCCATGCGTTCGGCAACAGCCGAATCAATTACTCCCTTTTCCACCAGAACCCTGCCCGTTGCCGCAATATCAAGCACATTGATCCGATCTGTGATGCCAAGTTTTTTCACGAGCGATAATGTAACTCCGTCTACCGAGCTTACCACGAGCGTCTTGCCATAATAAAAATATCCGAACGGCGACCCGTTTTCCCTTTTCACCGTTTCGACATTTGAAAACCCCACCGAACCATGCTCCAATTTCTTCCCGTTCTTCTGCCGCGGCGCCACATTGACAAGCACCACGCCCTCGCGTCCTTCTCCCGCATCCAGCGCATCCACCAAATTCCCGGCCGCTTCAAGATCGTCCCGCACCCAGATCATCGCCACCGCACACCCAAAAAGCGCCGTTGCCCGCGTCGCCTGCCGTGCAAACGCATTCTGATCCCGCGAATCGTTTATGATGGTGATGAACATAGGGAAATGCTACATCAACCGGTTATGGTTGACAAATTTATAAAAACTACGAATACGAAAAAATTACCAAACAGTCCTTGGGTAGTATTTCGCAATCACTTTGTCTTTTGATATAAGCGACGCCCCGAAACTTTGGGCAGCTGCGATCATAATACGGTCGTGCAGATCTTTAAATCAAGGATTTCCTCGCACCGGCAATATCCTTTCCGCTGATCGCAATACCCTTTAAAATTCCCTTAAGAGAGATGGGAATTTTTGTCATACTCGATAAGACACCCTTCTTAGGACTTTGCGATACTGTCCCCTTTTTCTCGGTTTTGACCAGCCTACTATATTCTTTTTTGCTAATCGTCACAGTATCCATAGCGTTACTATACCAAATAATCTTTTTTCTTGCAACATAGTCCACCATCACCACTAGTCAAGAAAAAAGGGACTCTCTCAAGATCAGTCTTGTAAAAAGTCCCTACTCAATCCCTACTCAATCTGCGCCACCACGAAAACGGCTTTCCGAGAGAAGAATATTTTGACGGGCATCTACATCACTCCTCGACGTTTCCCGAGCAACTCGCCGCCACCAATCGGCACAAGGGCATCCGGATTCTCCCAAGGAATCTTTTTTTCTCTTTCCTGGATTATGTGTTGATTGTTTAATGATAATCAACCACTCATGGTCTGGACTAAGCGCAGGTTCTCCTAAACTCCCGTTTTCCATGCATTTTCTCCCTCTTTTTTGTAAAAAAACTAAAAATCCAGACGCTTGGCCTGGGAGTTGCGTATTTTTAAATCAGTGACAAACGCGCAACTCTCAAGTCAAACGAAAACCGACCCTTCCTTTCGGAGAGCCGGTTTGTATTTCGTATGTATAGTGAACCTTGTTATGAAAACATACGAGAACCAGCCCTCCTACTAAGGAGGTTAAGAAGCTTGACCATAATAAGGTGAAGCTGCTTATTTTGCTGGCTTGATTCGTCTGTTTTCATAATAAGAGAATCTTATCTGAACCCAGAAAATATGTCAAGTAGAACTGTGGAAAACAAAGAGGAGTTGGTTTGTTTCTGATATGTGTTCGGAAAACTCTCTACATATCAAACCAACACCCCGCAAGAGGAGATAATAATCGTGGTAATCTTAATGACGTTATTTTTTGGACAATTTTTGGGGGACATATGCTATGTTTCTATGGTAATCGAACTGACTATTAGTTGTCAACACTCTTGATTGATAGCAAAAACTTTTTAAGTATCTGATAGTACTTTTCCAAACTAGGAATATCCACCCATTCACTATCGCTGCCCATGCCTCCGCCAATCGGACCAAATTCAACCGCCGGACAATGTACTCGGGTAAAGTGCCGCGCATCCGAAGAGCCGTTTGCGGAAAGCACGAGAACATTTTTTCCTGTAGCTTGTTTTATTTCAGCCTTGAGAGATTGCACATAAGGATTGTTTTTGTCGGTTGACAGGGCCGGCTCTTTCACAGCTACTTCTAATTTGAATCCTGACGGAAGTAAGTTTTTTAACTCCCGAACGATGGTATCTTTTTCTTCTGGAATATAGCGTATATCAAGCCACACCTCACAGTTATCAGGTATTTTATTAAAGGTTTTGTTATTAGTTTCAATATTGCCGAGATTGACCGTTGTGATCAATCTTTCTTGACGCGGAAGAGGATATTTTTCATGGAGTAGATTCAAAAAATTGTGCATTTTCCAAATCGCATTTTCTCCTTTCCACGGATAAGCGCCATGGGCTGTTTTACCTTTCGTAGAGACTTTTGCCCACAAAACTCCTTTTGCTTTGTTTTCGATGTTTAAATGAGTAGCTTCTCCAACAATGGCAAAATCCGCTCTCACACCTTTATCTATTTGATATTTTGTGCCGTCAAATCCTCCGACTTCCTCATCAGTTACCAACTGCAACCCAAGAGGATAGTTTACTTTATCCGCCACTTCCTTAAAAACCATAATAAGACAGGCGACATTCGCTTTCATATCCATAGAGCCAACTCCATAGAGCTTGCTTCCTTTTATGCGAGGCACATATTGATGTTCTTTTCCTGGGATGATATCCAAATGACCGTTTAATAGGACCTTGAATTTTTTGGGTCTCTTTGATGAATTGTAAATCAACGCACTCCTGACGCCATTATGCTCAAAGCGTTCAATCGTATAACCTTTTAAACTCAACAAAGCAAGCTCCAAGATTTTTTCTAGAGCTTTTGTGTTTTCCGGTGTGGATTTTATGGACACAAATTTTTTAGTCAGTGATATAATAGTAGATAGCATAAAGTGATTTTAAATTTAATTAAGGAAGCCGTGTAAGAGCGTCAGCTAGTACACGGCTTGAATGTAACATAACCCCCAAATTATGTTAAGTGATTTCTGCCCACACGGTTTCTCTGTTGCCGTGGTTCCTGCCATTATGGGTCTCGACCGAATGAAGAGGCATCAATGACCGAAAACCCCCCATGAAACGATAATTTCTCCCATCGGTGGTAAGAAAGTTCCGATCAATATACGTATAGGCCTGCCCATCTGTCTCATTGATCACAACAGGAATTTGCATTTCCGGTTGTATAACATACGGACCCCGTTTTCGTATATTATTTCGGAACTCGTTTCTGAAGTCGCCATCATTCAACAAACCAACCACATGACCATAACATCCATATGTACCCCTCATGGGTTTGCATCTGAGTTTAACTTCTCCGGACAAGATCTGCTCCCGCTCAAACCCCTGCTCTTGCAAATATCTCACGAATGTATCCGAAAAACGATCACCGAAATAATCAGTATATGGTTTCTGTGCCCGCAAGTGAGCCGCAAACCACACAGTAAAAACATCTAGTTGAGAATGCACGCCAAACCCTAATCCCATGGGAAGCATGTATTCTTTGGTATCGTTCACACGCCGCTCATCGGCGATAGACCAGGCGGAGTTATCTATGTTGACCGTGACTGTATGCGCTTTGATGACCCGCCTCATATCAGCATCCGCCAACAGGGGATGTTCAACTGACAATTCTGGTTTTTTGAGCTTCACGACCGGATCTGAAGTTCGTGCATACAAGAGGTAATCGCATTTACCTTTCTTGCCTGAGACATACTCCCGAAATTCTCCGGGACCGAAGAATCGGTCAAAACCGGACATCTCGGTGACTTCTGTGTCCGTAAGCGGCTCCCCGCTCGCTTTGCCGAACTCAGACTGTCTCATTGCTTCATACTTCTGATCCGTTACAGCCAATAATGCTATAGGTTTCTTAAACCTTCTTTTTAAACGAGCAAGAGATGCTCGAAACTCTTTTTTGAAAAAAGAGTCGTCGTCATCCGGTTTAAAAATCCGTTCCAGAAGTTGATACATGGCCAAGGAATTCTCAATCTCAAAAATACGTCTCCGGAGCGTTTCTTGTATTTCTCTAACACCAAGAGACGAAACGACTTCCAGCAGATTTTGAGAGAGACCGACCATATCAATCTGAATACCGAAATTGACAGGCACCGGAGATCTTTCTCTCATACAGTATTGATAATCCGTGTCCCATTCGCGGTTTTTCTCAATCAGGTGGCAAAAACTATTGTTGTACTCATCGTAGAGATTGGCCAATGCGGAAACAACTATATTCGGATAGACGATCTTATACCTAGGTAAAATACGGAAAGGACCCAGAGATGATCTGATATCATCTTTTACCACCATACAACCCAATTCAGCATTGATCGGAATTTCTACATGTTGGTCAAGAAACGATCTCATTTCAACCTCCTCTATTCTTTTGTAAAGTTACGAATCAGGTCTTTGACCTGAAAATTATTTACTATAAATACTAGACAATTTTCAGATCAAACAAAAACCCCTTGGCTTTGGCAGCCAAGAGGTTTGAAGTCAGGTGAATCTACTTATACCATACTTTCCAAACCACTAAGCCGCCTTCTGCCAAGAAAGATAAAAAGGTTGACCCACATAAAATAGAAAGCGGAGTGATTTGAAATACTGTCCATATCTCTAAAACTTATTGTTGCTACAATATCAAACCCACAAATTTTGTCAACACCGCCCCCGTGGAAAACTAAAATCCCCTGCGATTGGCAGATCAACCTCGTTTGCAACACGCAAAAAGGTTGGCGAAACATTAAGCCAGAATCTGACCACCTCCATCACTAAGCCCGCAGTACTATTGCGTATCGCAACGACACCAATAGTATTGGGGTCCTTTGCACAATCCAATTGCGCAAAGACTTCTTCGTGGCTTTTACAAAACACGATTTCCCTTTGTGCGTGAAAGTAGCGTTTATTGATCTGGTGCGCCACTTGATGGCCGTATGTCCCTTCTGGACCCAAGCAGAATATCTGCATACCTTGCTCCTCTCTAATGGAGTGTGGTTGCGTTAAAGAAAGTCCACTTTGAGCAACAATGGCCATGCCCTCCATCTTTTTGATAAAGGCGATGGTTTTGATCCCTTCTTTAGCCAATGTTTCTGGGCTGAACTTGGGGTTGAATGATTTCTTTTCCATTCAGTGACTCCTCTCTATGATTCTTAAAGATGATTCTTAAAGTTGTAAAGGAACAAAAAAGCTCCCAGACACAATCTGGAAGCTTTGGTATGAGTCGTTGAGTTGCGGTTTTTTACGCTAAATTATCCATAACGGCACATTCCAAAACTCCCAGCGGGCTGGGTAAAGAAAAAGAAATTAAACGAGTTTTGGAAGGGTCTTATTGTCATAACTTAGTGCCAATACAGCAGAAGCAGAATTCTTGTCAAGTAGTCGTTATAAATCGTTAATCATCTTTCAACATCATATCCCACACGAATATTCTCACCCTCTGCTTTAACTTTTCTAATAGTCATGGGGCGAATATCGCCAAGGTGGCTGATGTGTGTCCCACCACACGGAACTCCAAAATCACCATACATGACAACTCGCGCAGGTTTTCCCTCGGGAATATAATCGGGAACAAAATGACAAACTTCTTTCATTTTTTCTTTGTCTATAAAAAGAAGTTTTGTTTCCCGATTTTCCTCAACAAATTTGTTGCACAAATTTTCAATATCAGTTTTCAATTTTTCTTTATCTAGCCCATCAAAGTTTCCGGCATATTCAACATATGGACCCTCTGGAAAATGATAACCCTTTCCCGGCACCCAGTTAAGTTTTAGAGCGGTGACCGCCATGTCAACAACATGACCAGCCGAGTGAATACGGCTATGCAATTCGCGGCGCACACTATCAACCAAACATTTGACCTCATCGCCAACGTTAAGCGCACCGTTCTCAAATTTACCGATATGTTTTACAACGCCATCAACAAAGCGCACTTCTTCAACTGTGAACTTTCCAGAATGCCCCTCAATAATTCCTTTATCGTAGGGCTGTCCTCCGCCTTGCGGATAAAAAATGGTTTGATTCAGAATAATAATATCTCTGTTATTCTCGTTGATTACTTCCACAACCGTAGCATCAGTGTTGAGTAAAGTGAAATCCTCAAGGTAAAGAAGTTTGGTTTGCTGCATATAAATCTAGATTATCCAATAAGAAGAAACTTTTCAATAGATGTAAAATAAAAATTTGTTGAGGGAGCGCGCGGCGATATATTCGCCATGCGCGCTCCCTCGCTTCAGTAGTAGGGGCGTGGGACGGGACCCACACCCCTACCCTGTGTTTCCTTATGGAGTTCCATAGGAACTCCTTTCTTCAAAATGAACCGCGTCTGCGAGCCGATCAAGCCTCACTCCACTTGATCAGCGCAGCGACCAGACAATAAAACGCTTTTACAACCTGATCGCTATGCTGATTTCTCTCTGTAAAAACAAAAACTCCTCTTTGGGGAGAGGAGTCGGGGATGCATGCTGTGTCGCTTGTCTTACGCTTTCTTCACGCCAATCGCATCAAACCAACCCCTTCCGGTAAAGAAGAAGTAGTGCTTAAAGAAAGCGAAATATGTTTGGCCAATGGATTTCATATCTATGTTGAGAGTATTCCAATCTGAAAAATCTGTCAATGGCAATATTGAGAGGGCTATTTATATGAGAAGGTGCGGTGATCGTTGCTACTTCCGGTGCGGCCGAGCGCTCAAAGAGATCGTGGCCCAGATCAGAAAACCGATCACCAGCACACCAAGATAGATGATGATGGATGTGTCCATAGGTGTGATACTACTATAGACGCATGAACTGCGATAACGCCTCATCTGTAGCAAATCCTTGGAGATAATCGTTTCGACCCGTGGTTTCAAACATTTCTGTGGAAAACACGACGGGCTTTCCTTGGTTGCGAATATATATCTCAATAATGCGCATTATAAAATCATGCGTTACAAACAGCGATGAGCTTTCTTCTTTTTTGGCTGTTTCAAATAGCTCACGCACTCGTCCATAAGCATCATGCGCAGATTCACAATCGTTGCGGCCGTTTGCAATTCCGGTTAGTACGCGACTATTCAATTCTGAAAGCGTAAATGAGTTTCGTTCTTGTTCATCATAGAGCGAGC
>CAYJOT010000010.1:0-7816 GCA_964371935.1 uncultured Candidatus Saccharibacteria bacterium
TTGCTGCCAAAGAAATCTTTGGGTCGAACCTCGTTTTGGCCAACCGCGAGGCGCGCTTGCGCGCGCCGAGCGGCCTTGAATCATCAGGGCAAAATCAATGGGCGGCCGTTGCGGCCGCCCACGAATTAGCCCTCAAAAAGCCGTCTTGTTTTGTCTTGGAGCGGGTAGGGGGAATCGAACCCCCGGCGGCAGATTGGAAATCTGCGGTATTACCACTATACGATACCCGCAAAGACATGCTCATCTTAGGTCATTTCCGGGAAAAAGTAAAATTTCATGTTGCGGTTCTTGTACGCTATCAATTTATGTAGTAAGTTTTGATCACGTTCCTTGATAAAATCAAATCACATCTCACAGAGGAGGTTAACCATGCCACAAAAATTAGCAGCTTTCCTTGGGCAGTTTCGAAACCGTTTCGAGCCGGTTTTTCGTGTCTACCTAGAGAGTAAAGTCCAGCAATTTGAGAGGATTGATTCAGTCGGAGCCTCTCTTGCCCGTGTCGTTCATGACTTTTCTTTTGGCTCAGGTAAGAGACTCCGTGCAGCCCTTGTTGCTATTGGCTATCAAGCAGCTGGTGCCGAACAAACTGATGCTATTCTCCGACCAGCCATCGCGGTTGAGCTTCTCCATACCTTCTTTCTCATCCATGATGATATCATGGATCGTTCGGCCCTACGGCGGAACCAACCGACCGTCCATGAAGTATTTCGTGAGAGCTACGGACCATCGTTATCCTCGGTAATGGATGTTGATCAGGCACACTTTGGCTACTCAATGGCTATTCTGGCTGGCGATTGTTGTTGCGCCTTTGGCTATGAAGCACTGACCACCAGTAGCCTTCCAGCCGAACGAGTTCTCTCTGCAATACAACTCATGCATGCCATGGTTGACGCAACATGTGTCGGTCAAGCGCTTGATATAGTCGCTCCACACTCAACGGCCGTCAACGCTGAAGTCATCCTCACGATTCACCGTCTCAAAACTGCTCACTACACTTTCGATGGACCTTTGCGCATTGGTCTATTGTTTGGTGGAGCAGCACCAGATAGCTTGTCCATGGTAGATCAATTCACTGTTCCTGTAGGCATCGCCTTTCAGATTCAAGACGATATCTTGGGACTGTTCGGTAGTGAAGCGGAACTTGGTAAGTCAGTGACATCTGATGTTGAAGAAGGAAAACAAACACTATTGACGGTTTTCGCTCGTGAGTGGGCCGATGATCAACAGCGAGTCCGTCTTGATGTTCTATTGGGGAAGCAAAACATCTCACTTGGTGAGTTGGATGAGATTCGCCATATTGTTGAAGTTACTGGAGCCCGAGGCCGCAGCGAAGCGCATGCTCAGACCTTAGTTGGGCAAGCTATTTCTGCTCTTGACTTGTTCTCCTGGCCACCCGATACGAAAGATCTACTCAAAGAAATGGCCGAATATGTTATCGGTCGAACATCATGAGGAGGAGGAGGAGAAATATGCATGTCGCAATCATTCCCGATGGTAATCGCCGCTGGGCTAAGCAACGCGCTCTTCAATTGATTGCTGGTCATCAGGCGGGCAGTCAAGCATGGCAAGCCATTCTGGAGAGCAGCGACATCGCTGAGATCTCTTGGCTGACCTTCTGGGGAGCATCAATTGATAATCTGACAAAACGAACGGCTGCAGAGATCGAGAATCTGCTCGCTCTCTTTGATATAGAGTTTGCTCGCTTAGTTCAAGATCCAAGGATTCATGAAAAACGGATGCGGGTCAGAGTTCTAGGTGAATGGGCTTCGTACTTATGGCCAAGCACTCAACAAAACATTGCCAACATCACAGCTGCGACGGTCAATTATGATCAGCAGAACGTAACCTTACTCATTGCCTATGACGGCCTCAAGGCAATGGTTGACACGATTCAATCGGTAGCAATGTGGTGGTCACAACACAGCGATCAACACGTCACTGTCGAGATAATCCAGCAGCACATGGTGACAGGAGTGTTGCCGCCAGTTGATCTCATTATTCGGACCGGAGGAGAGCCGCATATGTCTGGTGGCTTCTTAATGTGGGAAGTGGCGAATGCCCAACTTATCTTTTGCGATAAGCTTTGGCCGGATGTTCAACCAGCTCATATTGCCTTGGCCGTAGAAGAGTATCATCGCCGAACGCGACGCTTCGGCACATAGAGGAGATAAATCATGACATCAATGCGTATACGTGGAGTTGCATTATTTGTACGTAATTCTGTCGAATCGGTCTTGATTCTCCGAGAGTTTGAGAATAAACCATATATAGGGAAATATGCTGGAATGTACTCAATCCCTATGGAGACCTCACTGCCTGGTGATCCTGACTCGCTAACACTCAGGAGGTTAGTTCAAGAAGAATTACCTGGATTAGACGATCAGCTCAGGATTAATTCGTGTCGTATTGGATGGTATCGTATTGTACCCAAGGTATGGGTCTCGCTATACACAGCGTCAATGGATTCATCCATCTTGCCAGTGAAGAGGACCAACGAAGTAGGAGACCACGCTTGGATCGAGCCTAACTGCGTCCTCACCCTGTGGTTACGTCAGGGTGCTAGAGAAATGATTGACGATGCGCTGTCTGATGCCAAGGGAGTTGTGCGACGTTTCTGCACGATACCGCTATCGGAACCCATTGTCGCTCTTTAGTATTTGTGCGCCTTCACGAGTTTTCGTGAAGGTTTTTTCTTGGCTTCCATCTCAATAACCGTACCATGCGGGTGCGAACTGCAGGCAGAGACTAAGCGATTAGCTCGAAAACCATTAACGATAATTACTGTTCCATGGTGCAAGGCCGCAATCGCCTGTAGTTTTCCAATCATTGCACCAGTCACATCGGTTGATTTTTTTTGTATAGTTTGAGAACGAATGAATTTGCCGAGTTCGTACCGATCAATGTGTTCAATGGGCAGTTCGTTAGCGTAAGGCGGAAAATGAGCGTAGACACCATCCACATCGGTACAGAAAATAATTCGAGTTGTAGGGAGTAGCTCTGCAAGGATAATTGCCAACTTGTCGGCCGAGAGAACAACACTCCTTCCGTTATCAGACACAACCATCTGTCCGCTCAATAGCGGAATACCTCCTGATAGTAATATTTGCTGAAGAACTTTCTGGCCGAGAAATTTCCATTGGTTTTCGTTGCCAGTCACGAGGCTCGTAGTTTGTAATGCAATAACCGGTAAGCCAGCGGACAGCAATTGCTTGGTTATGAGCATTGTCAAACTATTGACCGACTGAATGGTTTGGCTAACCATAGGAATTGCCCGGTGTGAAAGGCGTCGATCATTGAGTCGATGACTGAAGACTAGCGGATGACCAAACGAACTGGCTCCATGCAAGATAATGCACTGACCGAGGTGCCCGGATCGACGCAATCTGACCAACTCATGAGCTAACTTTCTTACAATATCCAGTCGTAGCACTGGGCGACCCGAGTGCTTATGTGTAATCAGGCTGCCACCGAGTTTGATAATAATGGCCATAACCTTATAATTGCAGATATTTTTTAAAAAGTTTCTTGAATTATCTAAATCTTCGGGCTGCCGAGAATCGAACTCGGTCTTCGTGTACCCAAAACACGTGTACTGCCGGTATACTACAGCCCGTCTTCGCCTCGCCGAAGCTCGGCTATGACATGGCAAAGCCCGTAAGCCGAGCAAAGGCGGGTTCATTGTAACACGTGGAACACTTTAATACTGCTTTTCCCAAACCGCGTTTTCCATGTGTCTCACTCTTGCTTTCTTGGATTCCATATCAATTGAGATTGCAAGGATATCAATTTGCCATTCTTGGTCTGGGCGGTAATGTTTTTCAAGAAGGTATACTTGGCACACTTTCTTGATTTTGTGTGTCTTTGATCTGTTCACGCTTTGCTCTGGAAGGAAGTTATAAACATGTTTTCTATCTCTTGTTTTCACTTCGATAAAGACAAGCACCTTATCCTTTTTAGCAATGAGGTCAATTTCGCCGTATGGTTTTCTGTAATTTCGATCAATAATCTCATATCCTTTTTCCAGCAGATACTTTTCAGCGATCTTCTCACCCGCATCTCCAAACCTTCTTTTTGGTGATGGCATATGTGCAATGTCCTTTAGATTCTATAGGACAGTCCTTTAGATTGTCTCAAGTATATGGGCGGTATAGGATTCGAACCTATGGCCCCTGCAATGTGAATGCAGTGCTCTACCGCTGAGCTAACCGCCCCAACGTGTCGTCATTCTGAGCGTAGCGAAGAATCTCGTACTATGTCCTTTCAAAGTAATGAGATCCTTCTCCGCCAACTGGCGGATCAGGATGACACGAGGTGCATAGATTATGGATTTGTAACACGTGAAACACTTACCGGTCTATATGTTTAACCTATTGATGAGCTTTTCGTGCGGAGACTCGAGAATATCGCGAAGAAATCGGTCATACATGTTTATCCGATAGGTAAATTCGTCTTTGGTCATAAGCGTATAATGCACCTGTTTGCCTACTTCTGATTCCAATTCGCTTAAAAATCTTTCCAATTTGCCCTTGGTAATATCGTCAGCTACCAGCAAAAGATCGGTTCGTCCTCTGTCGTTGTTAATGAGCGTTCCGGCAATCATGGCAAGCCGTATCCTGCCTAATTTTTTAAGACGCTGCAAAAGGTTCTTTTTTGAAGCAACCGATGATTTAATAATAAGATTACGCAACTCCTGGAAAATCTCAAAATTCTGATTTGCAGTATAAACTATGGTTTTCACCTTTTTAATACTCGCCTTCTTTTCAAAGATGATGCCGACTTTTAGCAATTTATTAATCTCTTTTCTGGCTTGGGCGCTTTTTACATTGTTTTTTTGCACAATCATCTCAAAAGTAAATGACTGATCTGGATTCTGCATGAAAATACGCAGTATCCTTGCTTTAGGCACCGAGTCAAATAATTTCTCAAGAATTTGTTCCATGTGAAACAATGGGTTAATTTTACTAATCCAGTGTAGACTGAAACACCCCACTGTTCAAGAGGTAGTGGGGTGTTTCACGTGTTACTATTTAATCGTAACGGTTCCACCCGCTTCTTCAAGTTTTTTCTTCATCTCATCCGCTTCTTCTTTAGCAACCCCTTCTTTTACTATCTTTGGAGCCGCATCTGCAAGGTCTTTGGCTTCTTTAAGGCCAAGCGAGGTAATCTCGCGAAGCACCTTAATAACCTGGATCTTTTGAGCTCCGGCGCTCGTTAGCTCAACGTTGAATGAAGTTTTTACCTCCTTTGCCTCTACTTCATCACTATCCATTCCGCCAGAGGTGGATCCGCCTCCGGCCAACATCATGGGCATGGCCGCTGATACGCCAAACTTTTCCTCAATGGCCTTCACAAGCTCGGAAAGCTCAAGAACACTCATTTTTTCTATTTCTTCAAGCATTTGGTCTTTATTCATAATTCTTTTTATAGTTTACGCTCTCCCCCCAATCTGTCATCCTGAACGCAGTGAAGTATCTCTGGATTCTTCTCCGCCAACTTGCGGATCAGAATGACCAAGGGACGGAGTGTAACACGTGTTACATATTACGCTACCCGCCTTTGCTCGCTTATTTTTTGTAATACTACCGCTAAATTACGTATATTTGCCTGTAAAACAACTGCAAGGCCTCGAATCGGCGCCTGCATGGCTGCTATAACCTGGGCAAGCAGGATATCGCGGGTTGGCAATTTTGCCAGGGCAATAACATCTTTTTCATTCAAGATTTTATGGCCCAAGATTGCCCCCAGAATTTTGAAGGAATCATGGTCTTTGCCAAATTTGACTAATACTTTTGCTGGAGCAGTTTCTTCTCCATAGCAAAATGCGGCCCCAACCTCACCCTCAAGCTCTGTGGTCTTATATTCAATGCCATGTTGGCTCAACGCTCGGTCAAACAGTGTCTTTTTGGCAACTTTGTACTCCGCATCCGTCTTTTTGAGTGCCCGGCGCAATTCCTGTGAATTCATAACGGAAATGCCGCGGAAATCAGTCAAAAAAACCACTTTTTTACGGTCTAATTTATCGTTCAGCTCTTTAACCGCCTCTTGTTTTTGTACTTTGGTAAGCATATTGCAAACAAAAAAGGGCCTATAATGCCCCAAAGACTCGACCTTTCCTCGGCAGGACTTACTTGTTCGCCCACTATCTTTGGAAGATATATGTAGTATAGACGAAGAAAAAAAAATGTCAAATATTTATTCTGTTTCACGTGTTACATCATCGGATGTATTTTGCCTTTGCAATATTATGTTCCCTGAGCGTGCGTGAAAATATGATTCGGCCTTCTGGCGTGGAAAGATAATAGAAATAGGGAGATTTTTTTGGGTAGAGTGCGGCGCGGATAGCGGACAGGCCCGGGTTTGCAATCGGACCCCTTGGCAATCCTTTGTATTTATAGGTATTGTAAGGCGAGTCAATGGCGGTGTCCACGTATAAAACCTTTGTGGTCTTGCGGCCTGTCAAAAAGATAAGCGTGGCATCAACCTGCAAGGGGATGCCAAGTCCAAGGCGCTTCCAGAGGATTCCAGAAACTATCTCGCGATCCGCGTCAAGCGCCGCTTCTTTCTCAATCAGAGATGCCATAGTAATCACTTCATATATAGTTCGGCTCTGGCGCGATATTTCTTCTCGGAGGTCATTGGAAAGTTTGACGTTAAAATTTTTCAGCATTCTGATTACAACATCCTTGGTTGGCGTGTTGGCAAAAAAACGATATGTGTCTGGAAAAAGGTATCCTTCCAGTCCGTCATGCACTGGTCTTTCTTTCAGAAAAGCAAATGTTTCTAAAAACAGTAAAGGCGCATTGGGACCGGTGATCGTCTCAAAGTCTTCTTGCCGGACAATGCCTTGCCGGTCAAGATGCGCCCCTATTTCTTTTGCGGTCCATCCTTCCGGAATGGTAATGGTCAGTTCCGCTCCTCCGGCAATAATGCCTTTTGCGATTTCGGCTATGGTAGCGCGATCGTTGAACGCGTATATTCCGGGTTTCAGGTCAGACGCCTGGTTGCGAAGCGAAACATAGGTCACAAACGCCCACTTTGAGCGGATAACGCCTTCTCGTTTGAGCAGCGCGCCGATCTTGCGCGAGCCAAGACCAGGAATAATTTCTATGGTTTTTGTGCCGAAAAATGTGGTATGGGGAGTGCGTATCTCGTACCCAAGCCAGATGGTTGCAATTCCGATAAGTACGAAAAATAAAACAGCGCATTGCCATGCGAGTTTTGAAAAACTTTTGAAATGTATGGCTGGAAACTTAAAGTTCATATATATATACGCTATTTTCCTGCTTTACAGGCACGAGTCCTTCAATACGGAATGCGTTTGAAATGATGTGGGTTTGGGGCCCGAGCTCGGTCTGCAATTTTTCGCGCAGTTTTTTGAGTGTGCTTGGGAGCAGGTAGAGAAGCAGGATGTCTGGTTTTTTCTCTGCAAGCGAGATTTTAAAAATATCCGCGGTGAGAAAGGTCGCGCGATTCGCTACTCCGGCCTTTCGCGCTTTGCGCCGGCTGTGCCATACGAGAAACGGGTTTATCTCAATGCCTTCAGCAATCGCGCCGCGTTGGCATGCCGCTATGATGAGCGTGCCGTCTCCTGACCCAAGCTCCAGCACGCGCGTGCCCGGCTTAATCTGGGCAAGCTTCAGCATAGTCTCGATCCGGTCTTTTTTTGAACGCACAAAAGGCGCGCCCTTGATATCCGACCAGATGGTAAAAGAAAAGATAATCACTATGAATATGATGCTTGCCCAGACGATTATTCCCATGGCAAGAAAAAGGAGAATGGGCATGGTGATAGCGTAGAAATAAATGCGGGGGTACT
>CAYJOT010000010.1:7916-11397 GCA_964371935.1 uncultured Candidatus Saccharibacteria bacterium
GCAAGAAAAAGGAGAATGGGCATGGTGATAGCGTAGAAATAAATGCGGGGGTACTAGGATTCGAACCTAGGTCGTCCGTTTTGGAGACGGAAATTCTGCCTCTGAACTATACCCCCAAGGTAGACGCGGCGCCATGCTACGTCTTTTTTGTTTCTTTGTGATTCGTGTGCGCTTTGCACCATTTGCAGAATTTGTTGTACGAAAGCTTGCGTTCTACTTTCTTGATATTTTTGCGGCTCCAGTAGTTGAAGCGCTTGCATGTAGTACACTGAAATCTGATGAAATTTACTTGCGGCATAAGTTTTGTTGTTATGTTGTATAATTTTCCCCGGAGCCGGAGGTGGGAATCGGACCCACGACCTCTTTCTTACCAAGAAAGCGTTCCGCCACTGAACTACTCCGGCATACTTGTTTTCATATGCTGGGAGGGAGAGTCGAACTCCCATGGGATTGCTCCCGCCAGCTCCTAAAGCTGGTGCGTCTGCCAATTTCGCCACCCCAGCCCTATTATTAACTGCCTTACTGTATCTGAAAAAGAGGAAAAAAGCAACTCGGTGTATCTATTACTCTTTTTGAAATTCCATCAGACAATTAAGGGAAAAGATAAAAGGCAACCCGAATGGCAGATGCTGCTCGCAGGTATTTTTCATGGAGACGAATGATCTCATGGCGCGTGGCGTAAACGAATTGACATGATCGGGGACTTTGATGGGCCGTCGTCCGAGAAGAAATCGGCTTATCGTCCATAAGGGTTCATTTGGAAATGTCACAATAAGCAGCCCGTCCTTTTTGAGAATGCGCTTGAACTCGCTCAACACTGCCGGGTATTCGTAGATATGTTCAAGCACTTCAGTGCAGACAATGACATCAAACATCTTATCATTGTACGCGGTCTCGGCAAGATTCATATTTTGAAATTGCGCATACGGGCATCGTGTACGTGCTTTCTCAAGCGCCAAAGGAGTTATATCAACACCATAATATTCGTAATTTGGAAAATGCGCGTGCATCCGCTGAATCAAATGACCCTCTCCGCATCCGGCATCAAGAACAACGCGATCGCGCCGTGACGGGAGACGCCGGACAATTGCGTTAAGTCGCTGGCAGTGAACAAAACGCACCAGCGGGTTGCCGGAGGTATAGAGCTGGTCCATGTGGTCTTCGGGCATGACGATATGATCGGTGCGTGGCATAGCGTTATTTTCGGAAGAAGACAGATGCTTGACCATCCTGATATTTTTTCTCCCATTTATCAGACAGTTGTTCAAGCGCTGCGGCAAGCGAGCTGTCGGAGCGGATAAAAAACCATTGGATATCGTAGCGCTGAATGGTATCGTACCATTTCGGCTTGACCCGTTCAATTGTCGCGTAATCTTGGAGCAGGGAGCGGCCGTTAAGGTGCCAATGAGGCATGCGGCCGTCGATAAACACGGGCTGATTAGGAAGCTGCCAGATAATTTCGCCGCCCCATCCGTAGTCATTGAACATAGCCGGAGGAAGTTTTCGCGTCTTGAGCCAGGCGAGCGCGTCAATGGGGATGTCGCTGTAAAAAGCTTTGGGGCGGATGTCGAATGGAGAGGAAACAAAAGGTGTGTGTTTGACTGCCGGTGCGGGCTGGGACGAGGTAAAAAAAGAAACTTGGGTGATAATAAATCCGGCAAGGACGACAAATGCCAATGCTTCGGGCATGAGCTGATGGTTTGCGAATCTTCGATACGCGATAGGCAGAGAGACAACGACAAAAAGCGGAATAAAGCGAACGTATGACAAAGCGAAGAACAGAAAAAAAAGAAAGAACAATACATCTTGAAAAGAAAGTTGTTGCTGTTTGCGCTCTCCAAGAAGGAGAAGGATGAGCAGAAAGATGTAGCAAAAAAAAGGAATTGCGCTGGGCGTGCCAACAGTGCTTGCCGCCCACTCGGCAATAAATTGAAACGCTTCTTTTCCTTGGGATGTGCGTAATAAATCAGTATAGAGGCGGTAATGATATGCGGTGAGTAGGGTCGCGAGAAAAGAGGTTGAGAGAATCGCGAGGAAAAAAAATATGGTGTTGCGCTGATTTTGAAAGAGGCGTGCAAACATAGCACGGAGCGAAAATGGTTTATCCCTTTCCACTTTGGTTAAAAGATAGAAAAACATCAATCCCGCAAGCATAAAAAGTCCGAGAGGGAATCCGCCGTGGATGTTTGCCCAGACCAGAAAAAGGAAAGGAAATCCCCAGAGTATTTTTTTGTTTCCCGTTGCGGTATATTTCTGCCAGAACAGGAGAATGAGCGCTATGGCAAGCCAGTCAAACACCTGGGAGCGCACGCCAAAGAACGGTTTTGTCATGAGAAGCGCTGGAAAGCCGATAAGAAAACGTTGTTTCCAGCCGGGTTTTGGTACGCAAAGGCGCGGCAAGACGGAAAGAAAAAGATATGCGGCGATTGCGGCAAAAAGAAACGAGAGCAGCACGGTAGTATTGCCAGCAAGCCGGTAGAGGAGCGCGTATGCGGCATCGGCCGCGTATTCATGATTTACCCATGGGTATTGCGGCGCGGTCCACGAAAAGATGTCCTGGGCCGGGATTGTCTGGCGATCAAGATAATACATGCCGGCGCGTAGATGCCAGCCAAAATCCGGATCATTGACTGGTCCATAGGTGAGAATAAAAAAAGCGAGCGATACAATGCTCACCTGCAGGATATTAATGAATTTATTCCGCATAAGGATTACCGAAAGAAGTTTTGCAGAATGGCGACGATGCCCCATGCGGATGCCATGATAAACATGCCGATGATACCGTAGAGGATTACGTTTTTTGCCTTCTCAAGCTTATCACTGCTCCCCTGGCTGCCGATGACATACTGGATCACGCCCCAGAGAAACATGATGGTTGCAAGCGCGAACAGCAAAACAATGACCGGATTCAGAATCTGGGTGGTGATTTTATCAAGAATGCAGGTAATGGGGGATGTTGCGGTAAGACAGGGCATAGATTTATAAATATTCTTCTAGACCGCCGGGGCCGAATTGCGGAATGTAAATCTCTGGCGCTCCTTCAACCCCGAAGTATGTTTGCAGGGCGACTACAATGCCAAATACTGATGCAAGCACAAACATGCCGATAATGCCCCACCACAAAATGCCCCTTGCTTTCTTGATTTCCTCCGGATTGCTTGCCGCAAAAATGAATTTGACCATTCCCCAGACAAACACGAGCAGCGCCAAAACAAAGAGCAGAACAAGAACAAGCCGGGCCGTTCCTATGAGGTTGACGATGATTTGATTGATCAGCGATGCTGTAGCCATATGGCTTCTCTTATCTATTTCCCACCACGCTTAAAAAGGTAGGAAAAGAAAAGACAAGGTTTGAATATCAAGCGCAGGTTAGTTGCCGATGATGTTGTTTGGTATGAGAACATTTTGAAACCCGCCGCCTCCTTCTACCCCAAAATACGACTGCAAGAACGTAACCAGACCAAATACCGATGCAAGCACT
>CAYJOT010000010.1:11497-23510 GCA_964371935.1 uncultured Candidatus Saccharibacteria bacterium
ACAAATACGAGCATGGCAACCACAAACAGCAGGGTAACGCCTAAACGTGCGGCGCGAGTCATGTTTTGGATAATGGTGTTTACTTGGGTTCCGTTTTGGGCAAACGCGAGCGCCGGAACAAGCAGGGAAGACGCGATAATTGCGGAAGTATAGATTGATGATTTTGACATATATGTTTTTGAACTAACTTTTGCTATAGAGTGTTTACGTTTACGTTGATTGTATTGAATCCATTACCCGCAGTTACCCCAAAATACGACTGCAAGAACGTAACCAGACCAAATACCGATGCAAGCACTGCCATGGCAATCACGCCCCACCACATAAATGACTTTGCTTTCTTAATGGCTTCAGGATCGCCTGCGGAAACAATAAGTTTGATCGCACCCCAGACAAATACGAGCATGGCAACCACAAACAGCAGGGTAACGCCTAAACGTGCGGCGCCAGTGAGGTTGTTGACGATGTTTGTTACCGTGTTTCCCTCCGGACTACCTTGTCTTTGGGCAAACGCAAGCGCCGGGACGAGCAGGGAAGACGCGATAATTGCGGAAGTATAGATTGATGATTTTGACATAGAATGTTTTGGTTAAATAATGTGATACGCGACCTTTTATCAATTTACTTGTCATCCTGAACGCAGTGAAGGATCTCTTGCGGCGTGAATATGAGATTCTTCGCTCCGCTCAGAATGACATAGTTACAAGTTAGAGAAAAACACTTTTGCGGCTCTGGCAAGCAAATCGGCGCTGACAATAATTCCGACGCCGATGAGCACCCACCACAGATTTTTGCGGGCATCTTTGATTTTTCCCGGTTCTCCCTGCACTGCTGCGAACACAAATTGGAATCCGACTACGATAATGGCAAAAACCGCAATCACCACGGCAACCGGCGTTAACTGGTCGATGATGGACGTGATAAGAGCAGTGATTGATGTGGTCCTTGGTCCAAGCGGATTTTCAATTTTGATTTGCGCATGCGCCGCCCGGATGCCATTTCCAATCATACCGTATACAAGCCCGGCATACAAGAGAAATGTTTTCCACAAGTGGCAAGGTTTGAGAGGCATGGGTTTAGTATAGCGTGAGAGAGGATTTAGGGCAATGAGGATAAGTTAGCCGCCCAATTGTGCCTGGCACGAGTTCAAAAAATTAACATAATTGCGCGTTGGTTCATAGCCAGTGTTACGAATAGTGTGAGCACGATTGTCAAATGGACACTGATATCTGGTCATGCCATCACAATCCCTGCTTGGGTAATTTGCTGCGGGTCCGCCATTATAGCCAGCAGCCGCGCAATTCTCATTACCACCGCATTCTCTTAGCCGGGCGGCATAATAGGCGGCACCGGCCGGAATGCCAATTTGTGGATCTTGAAGCGCCGCGCAACTTTGGCCGGCAGTGGTTGGAAGTACTTGAGCCATACCGCAAGCTCCTCTGTTGCTTACTGCCACGTTGCGCCTGCCGCCTGATTCGGCAAGTATTAAGGCCCTAAATCGGTTTACATTAATATTGTTTTGTTGCGCTGCGGTTGTAATAATACTGTTTACTGACGGCTCAATATTTGAAGGAGCGCAGTTGTTGAATCGCGCGCCGTTGAGGCTGGTATTCGTAACAATACTCCGTTGTACGAAAGAGTCACACACATTCTCTCCGTTTACAATCCTATTAGTAACTCCAGGGGGACAAGCAAGCTCCGGCGGAATCACGTTTACCGGGCCGCCGATGAATGAGATTCTTGCCGCCTCCACATCGCACTTGATCCTATTCCACGGTCCAAAATTTGCGGTCTCTTGCGCCCCCATAATCTTCAATATGGAATCCACCCCGATCCACGCAAAGAACACAATGGCAAGTCCCATGACCGTATGAAGCAGTACGGCTCTTCCCTTGGTTACCTGATTGGTGTTGCCGGTAAATGACGGGAGGATCATAAGAAACCCGCCGTACAGGAACATAACCGTGGCAATGGGTATGGTAAGATACGACCAGATGAAGTTGAAGGCGGTTTGCACCAGGACAAGGAGGTCGCAGATGGAGCATATGTCTGTCAAAGGGCTTAACATGCCGGGAATTCTCTGGCCGGTTGCGTTGTAATGCGTGGCGCAGGAGACAATATGGCCGCGATCGCCATCGTGAGTGGCAAAAACGAGCAGGGGAATGGCAATCAGGATGCCTGCGAGGATGATGAGAAAAGAAAGTTTTTTTGTATTCATGGTATTGTCATTCTCGCGAAAGCGGGAATCCAGAACCGATAGATACTGGATTCCCGATCAAGTCGGGAATGACAGAAAGCGTATGGTTTTTATCATGGATACAGCAATTGCAATTGCTGGCCGAGTTGTGTAAGGACTTCCTGCGGCCGCGCGGCTCCGGATGCAATCGCGTCTAATGTTTCAATGAAAAGGCGGCGCGTTGTTTTCTCATCTGGAGTCCTCCATGTGCGGGCGATAAGCGATTGCCTATAGGATACATCAAGCTGCGGAGCAGGCGCCTTGGCGCTCAAAATGTCTCTGCGGCCGGCCGGCCGGCCCGATGTTTGCGCGTATGTCTTTGCCCCGTCTCCGGCGCTGATGTAGAGGACGAATTGCCACGCAGGTCCGGGATTTTTAGATGTTTTCAGAACTGTCGGGAAAAAGTACTCGCCATAGACAACTGGGAAACGGGTATTTGCCTGCTGGGGAAACGGGGCAATGCCCAGATTCAGGTGCGGGTTTTTCTCAAGGATAGCCGGAATATCCTGGCTCGTGCCAAAGGCCATGGCCGCCTGCTCTTGGCTGAACATCGTAAATGAGCTTGGCAGGCGATTGGTCCAGAAGAATGTTGGTTGCGAAGGAGTGGCAAATGAAGTATAGAACTTGATGGCGTTATCGGTATTTTCACCGAACACAATACTGCCGTTTTTCTGCAGCTGCCGGGGCGTGTTTTGGAGGATCATGGAATTGACGATTTCAAATGAACGCTCGACATTGGCTCCGGCGCCGATTGCAAGACCTGATGTCAGAATGTCTCCGGCGCTTGAACGGGTGGTGAGTGCCTGTGCGCGGCTGATTACTTCATCCCAGGTTGCCGGAGGCCGCGCAATGTTCGCCGCGTTAAATATGTCTTTGTTGTAGAAAAGAAGGGGTGTATCAATGAACAAGGGCAGGCCGATAATGGCGCCTTCTTTGTCTATAAGATCATCGGCAAATGCATCCGCGAAAAGATTGCGGAAGTCCCTAGTATCAAAATTGAATGCCTGCTGCGGAAGGGGAAATAGTTTATCGCGATGCTTGGTGATGAGGGATTGCGGGAGCAATACCATGTCAGGACCCTCGCCTTTGGCAAGCGCGTTGATCAAGGTCTCTTCAAACGCGTCCTCGCTGATTTTTTTGTAGGTGACGGTGAACGAAGGGTATTGGATGCGAAAATCTTCCAGAATTTTACGCCAAACGTCTTGGGTATCCCGGCTTCCCCAGAGCGAGATGGTAACAGTCGGCGGCGGCGCAATCTTTTTTCCCGGAAGAAGCCCGAGAAGAGAAAAAATAACCAAAAGCACGATAACGCCAAGAGCAATGAGGCCGATAAGGAGGATGCGAGGCATAGCTTATTTCTTAAATATAATGCCGTAATGATGGCTGCCAACCGGGATTTCGCGCTCAAACGTAAGTCCGGCGCGGGTTGCAGTTTTTTGTACTTCGTCTGCAGATACGCGCAGAGATACGGGAGGGCCGAACGACGGTTCATCAGGTTTCCACTCAATCACCAATGCCCGTGCTCCGAGCTTGAGCACGCGGTGCGCTTCCTGCATAATGTTCGTCTTTTTTTCGGACTGGAATAAAACATTTGCCATAAGCACCAGATCAACGGATTCCTCTTTGAGCTGGGATCCGTTGGGCCGGTCAAGGTCTGCCCAGACAAGCTCAATGTGCAGCAGGTGCTCGAGCTTTGCTTTGGTGCGGATAACCGTAAGCCCGGCTTTCTGGATTTCGATCGCGTACACTCTGCCGTCCGGACCCGTAGCCCGTGCCAGCGGTATGGTAAAATACCCGTGCCCGGCGCCAAAATCAGCGATCACGCTGCCCTTATTGATCTCGAGCAGGCCGATAATGCGCTCTGGATGAAGAAAATTGTCGGGTTGATCCATTTTAGAGTGTGGTTATTGATGCCACCGCATCGCCCGCGTCCATGCGCATGATGCGCACTCCTTGGGTGGCGCGGCCGAGTTTGGGGATGGCGGCCAGGGGTGTGCGGATCACTTGTCCTTTTTGGGAAATGGCAATGAGCTCTTCTCCTTCGGAGTCAACAATGCGGCTGCTTACTAATACTCCGGTTTTTGGCGTGACTTTGGCGGTTTTAATGCCTGATCCGCCGCGCTTCTGGCGTTTGTATTCTTTCAGAGAAGTTTTTTTGCCGTAACCGTTTTCCATGACAATCAGTAGATCGGAAATTTGATTCCCAGCTTCCAGCGTCCGGTTTTTGATCACATCCATACCCACCACCTCATCGTCTTTTTTAAGGCGGAGCGCAGTTACGCCTGCTGCGGTGCGCCCCATGGGCCGGACGTCGCGCTCGGCAAATCTGATGGCCTGTCCCTTGCGGGTGACCAAGATCAGCTCGTCTTTGCCTGAGGTGCTGCGCGCCCAGGCTAAGCTGTCGTCGTTTTTGAGTGTCATGGCGATCAGGCCGTTGCGCCGTACGTTCTCAAACGAGCCCGCTTCAACTTTTTTGATTATACCACGTTTGGTGAGCATGACGATATAGGTCGAATTTTCAATTTTCAATTTTGAATTTTCAATTTTTGGTTTCTCTGTGGCAAGAATTGAAGTTACCTGGTCGGTTTGCCCGAGCGAAAGGAAGTTAAAAATGGCCTTGCCTTTGGCAATACGCGATCCCTCGGGAATTTCATAGCAGGGCACCTGGTATACTTTGCCGGTGTTGGTGAAAAAGAGCAGAGACGCGTGAGTATTACTGGTAAGCAAATGCTCCACCACGTCCTCTTCTTTGGTTTCCATGCCGATGAGGCCCTTGCCGCCCCGTTTCTGGATGCGGTAGTGTTCCGGCTTGATGCGCTTGATATAGCCGCCGCGCGTGAGCATGACCATTACTTCTTCGTCTGGAATGAGATCTTCATCGGAAAGTTCCTTGGGCGATGAGCGCACCACTTTGGTTCGGCGCTCGTCGCCGTATTTCTCCCTGATCTCGACGAGTTCATCTTTGACCGCTTTGCGGATTTTCTTCGGGTCTTTCAGGAGTGCCTGCAGGGACGCGGCCAACGCCTGCTTTTCTTTAAGCTCGTCCTCTATTTTCTGGCGCTCAAGACCAGCAAGAGTTTGCAGTCGCATCTCAAGGATCGCGGTTGCCTGTATTTCTGATAAATCAAAGCGCTTCATCAGGTTCGCGTGCGCCTCTTCTTTGTCTTTGGATTTCCTGATCGTGTCAATGACGCGATCAATATGATCAAGCGCTTTTTTCAGTCCCTCAAGAATATGAATGCGATCAAGCGCGCGGCCCAGGTCAAATGTGGTGCGTCGGGTTACGACATCAACGCGGTGCTTGGCAAATTCTTCCAGCACGTTTTTAATCGAAAGCACTTGCGGCTGGATGCCGTCCACGAGCGCGATCATGTTCATATGAAAACTTTTTTCAAGGTCGGTATGGCGGTAGAGGTTATTGAGGACTTTTTGCGGTTGTGCGTCAGCCTTCAACTCCACTACCACGCGCAGCCCGTCACGGTCTGACTCGTCCCGAAGATCGCGGATGCCTTCTATTTTTTTCTCTTGTACGAGTTCGGCAATTTTAGTGATCATCTCTGCTTTGTTCACCTGGTAAGGGATTTCAGTAATGATGATCTGATACCCTCTGTTTCCTTCCTCTATCTCGGCTTTTCCACGGGTCAAAATAGATCCTTTGCCGGAGGCGTATGCCTGTCGGATTTCTTTTTCATTGAAAATAATGCCGCCGGTCGGAAAATCCGGGCCTTTTACAAACTCCATAAGGTCATCCGTGGTCGCATTGGGGTTGTCGATCACGTGTACAAGCGCATCAATGGTCTCGCCAAGATTATGCGGCGGAATGTTGGTTGCCATGCCTACGGCAATGCCCAAGGTGCCGTTGAGCAGCAGATTTGGCACGCTGGCCGGGAGCACTACCGGCTCCTGGCGCATGCCGTCGTAGTTATCGCGAAAATCAACGGTCTCTTTTTCAATGTCAGCCAAAAGCTCCTCAGCAATGCGCGTCATACGCGCCTCAGTATAGCGGTGCGCGGCCGCAGAATCGCCGTCAATAGAGCCAAAATTACCCTGGCCGTCTACGAGCGGATAACGGAGCGAAAAATCCTGGGCCAGGCGCACCATGGTTTCATACACGGCAACATCTCCGTGCGGGTGGTATTTTCCCAGGCAATCGCCGACAATTGCCGCGGACTTGCGGAATTTCGCGCCGTGCGTCAGCCCCATCTCGTGCATGGTATACAAAATCCGCCTGTGCACGGGTTTGAGGCCATCACGGACATCCGGAAGCGCGCGCATCACGATCACGGACATGGCATAGTCCAGATACGAGTCGCGCATCTCATCCACTATTTCCCGCTGTTCTACTTTTCCAATATCGGACATAAGGGTAACGATACACGTAAAACGTAGAACGTAAAACAAAAGTGGGTTTAATCTTATTTCGTGCTATGTTCTATGTTTTACGTTTTTATTGTTTTCATAGTCCCGGCAATTCCTCAATGAGTGGCAAGTTGTCTGTACTGGTCGCCGCCGGTATCTCATCGCTTATTTTGTTGAACAATTCGTTGATCGGTTGCGAGGAAGATGCCGCGGATGATGAATCGGGAATGGCCGGATATTCTTTGCTGAAGAGTTGAACCAGATCTTGAAAAGAGTCAAATAACCCTTTCACCGGAGAGACGGCCGCGGCTCGACTCTGCTCGCCGCTTGTCAAGGTAGTGGCTTGACCGCCCGAAGATTCCAGACTTAGTCTGGAATCCGGCTCTGTTCTAGCTGGAAGCTGGAATTCCGAGCCAAGCAGGGGGAGTCGGGTCGAAACCCCGGCTGTCCACGCGAAAAAGAGCATGATGCCCGCGATGCCCACGGTAATCCCCGCAATGATCTTGCGGCTGCGTTCGGAGGTGGATGTAATCAGTTGAAGGATTTTTTGTGTCATGCTATTTCCAACACCACCACTTCGGTTTTCTCTTCCGTGCCGATGTCCTTTTTCTTGATGGTAAACTTTTCAATCGGCTCTACCGTGCCCGCACCCATTTCTTTCAAAAATGGCTCTATGCCATCAATTTTCAGGGAAAGTCCTTTGATCGCATAGTGCATCGGGATCACAAACCGCGGCTCGAGCTGCTTCACTATCTTTGCCGCTTGTTTTGCGTCAATCGTATAGGTCCCGCCGATCGGAATCATGAGAATGTCTACGCTTCCAAGCTCGTCCGCGGTTTCCGGGCGAAGCCCGTCCTCGCCGAAGTCCCCGAAATGCGCAATGGTGAGATCCTCAATGCCGATGGTGTAGACCGTGTTCAGGCCGCGACGTGCGCCATGTTCGGTATCGTGAAAGGTCTCAATGCCGCGGATGTATACGCCGCCTACCTCATATTCGCCCGGTCCGGTGATGATAAAAGGACTTCCCCCGAGGGACTCGGTATTATTATGGTCAGGATGTTCGTGCGTAATCGTGACAAGATCCGTGCGCATGCGCGGCGGGGTCAGGCCAATGCCTTTGGCAAACGGGTCCGTTACCAAAACCAGCTCTCCGGATTGAATTTTGAAACACGAATGACCGTACCAGGTGATAATCACGATTCAATTTTCAATTTTCAATTTTCAATTTTCAAACAAAAACCAGCAAGTTTGAAAATTGGATCATTGAAAATTGATTGAAAATTAGGACTTGAAAATTGATAATTCAGTATATCATATACTGCTTCTCTTGCCAAATTATGTATCATCGGCTATACTCCGAAAATGCAACCACGCAATGATACAAGCGAGTCGCGCCACCCGATGGAGGCAATTCTGCGCAATAATTCGACTTCGTTCGTCAAGATCGGAGATATTGTCGAAGGGACCGTGATCGAAAAAAAGGGAGGAAAACTCTTTATTGATCTTGGGCCATGGGGCGTAGGCGTGGTATACGGCAGAGAGTATTATGCGGCCGAAGAATTAGTAAAGGCCATGAGCTCCGGCGATCGGATCAGCGCAAAGGTGGTTAATCTTGACAACGAAGAAGGATATAAAGAGCTTTCCCTGCAGGAGGCCGGACGCGAAAAACGCTGGCTTGACCTTAAAAAAATGAAAGATGAAAATACCGTGCTTGAGTTGCCGGTGCAGAAAGCAAATACCGGCGGCCTGATCCTGCATCTTTCTGGCATCGAAGGATTTTTGCCCGCATCCCAGCTTTCGTCAAAAAATTATCCCCGCGTTGACAACGGAGACAAGGATAAAATCTATCAAGAGCTGCAAAAATTAGTCGGCAAACCCGTCAAGGTACGCGTGCTTGATATAGACCCGCATGAAAACAAACTCATCTTTACGGAAAAAGGATTGTCCCATGATGTGATCCGCGAACGCGTTTCGCGCTATAGCGTGGGCGATATTGTGGAGGGAGCCATTAGCGGCGTAGTGGACTTTGGCGCATTTATGAAATTTGGGGAAGAAACAAGCGAGGAGCCGAGTCTTGAAGGGCTGATCCATCTCTCCGAGATTGACTGGAGCTTGATCGAGAACCCGCGCGAAGTATTAAAGCCCGGCGATCACGTACGCGCCAAGATCATCGAGATCCAGGGAGACAAAATCTCGCTCTCGCTCAAACAACTCAAACAAGACCCGTGGTCAAAAGTAGCCGATACCTATCACAAGGGTGATGAGATCACTGGCATCGTGACCCGCCTCAACCCATTTGGCGCATTCGTGGAAGTAGCTAAAGATATCCAGGGCCTTGCCCACGTTTCCGAATTTGGCACGGAAAAACATATGCGCGAAGTATTAAAGGTGGGCGAAAAATACCCGTTCCAGATTTTGCTGGTAGAGCCAAAAGATCACAGAATGTCCTTGGGGATGGTGAAGAAGGAGGCGGAAAAGACCAGTGATCAAAACGTTTAACGATTACCAAAAGTTTTATCCGATAGGGAAAAACTTTTGGTAGCATGGACTGAAGTGAGAAAAATTTGGCAATTGAAAACTCCCAGAGGCGTAAGCGTAAAGCTGCTTCGCAGGGATTCTTATGGTTAGAAAATTTTTTGAAAGATAGCCGAGAAATGCGCTAAAGCAGTAGCCGGTAACCCCCCGATGCGCTTGCGTATGAGTCGCTGATCAAGCGTTACTATTTTCCCCAGTTTAATGACAGAGGGCCTGGGCAGTCCGGCAAGCTGTTGTTCGCGTGGCGAGAGGGAATATTCATAAATGTTCTTCCTGGTATTTCCGATGTGCGAAGTTATCCCGGCAATAATAACATCGCTGTTTGCGCGGTTAAATCTGCGCGAAGAGAGAATGACCGCAGGCCGCTGCTTGAACGTTGAAAAATCAGTAAAGGGAAATGGTACGAGTATCACATCGCCGCGATTATAGGTTGTCATACACGATGTCTTCAAGATTATTCCAAAACTCAAATGACGGTTCCGCAAGTTTAAGCGCGGCGAAGTCATCGGGATTGAGTTTCAGAAGGTGGGGAAGCTGAATCAAAAGCTGCCGCTGTTCTTCCGGGCGTGACCGCTGGATCTCCCGCGCTATTTTTTTTACTACTACTTGTGTTGCCATGTCTGTATAGTATCACAGCCGACACAAGTTTGCAAATTGAAACCCCCCTCGAAACGATGTTAAACACCCGGTGTTGCACAGAGTGTAAAGCGCTTGACGCAGAACTTGAAGATCTTCTTGGGGAATAGGTTTTCCTTCTTCCGCAAGCATCTCCAGCCAAAGCGCTGCCGCCTCTTTAATATTTTTTATGGCTTCTTCGTAGGTATAACCCCATGAATAACATCCGGGCAGTGCCGGAACCTCGGCATAGTAGCGATCCGCATCCGGCTCAACGGTAATCCGATAGATGTACCCCCGTGCAGCGGACTTCCTTTTGAGAGGCATATAGGTGGTGTGTTTCATATCTTCTTTGGTCGCAAGACCCTTCAAATCCTCCTTTGACGCCATAGTTCTATTGATCATAAGCGCCAAATCTTCAATTGTCATTTTTTCTGTCATGGTTTATTGCTATAATGACGCGACTATACGGACTTCTGCTCTACTTTTTCCACTCGTTGTTCCAGCACGTCAAGGCGTATGCGCAATTTTGTGTATTCAACGGTCTCAATTGCGGCAAGCACGGCACGCGTTCCCTCCTGTGTTTCTTGGCGCATGGCTTTGAATTCATTCAGCATCAAATTTTGAAGTTTGCCTACCGTATCCTTTGATGCCAGTCGTTTCTCGAGATCGCGAAACCCCCGCTGGGTCATAGCCGCAAGCTCATCTATAGTTATTTTTTTGGGCATAAGATTATAGCGCTTAATTTCATGCTCTTCGGGTCTTCCTTGCTTCAATTTTGATCAATCCCTTCTTCACGAGAAAATCCTGAACTGGCCTTCCGCATGATATGCAAAGCTGTATGGACGGCCAATAGCCAACTCCCGCGCATACCATCTCGCTTCGTTTGCGATAACTTTTTTGCATGAATTGCATTTGGTAATACGCACAATCAAATTATGGGCGCTTCGCACTGTCTGTCAAATTTTGCTCTTGGATCGCCTCCTCCAGTTTTTTGAAGGCGGCAAGCGCTTCAGGAAGTTCTTTGTATACCAGTTCGGCCAGGGCTTCTTTGTATGTATGCACCGTATAATTTCTCACCGAAGTTATTTTCATCCAGTATTCATTGTAGTTAACAAGGAGACCGAGCCGGAATGCCTCCCGAAAACACGTGCGGGGAGAAACGCATTTGACGCTGTGTTCTTCTTCGAGACACTCTTTTAAAAATTTCCACGCAAGGTCAAAACAAAGTTCAAAACGTTTGATTGCCGAGTCCCGAATAAAAACAGTTTTTTCCTGTTTTAACACCTCCTCAAGATTCACAAGCGTCGCATGGAATTCTTGTTGCAATGCTTCATATTTGGTCATGGTGATGGGGTTAGGAATTCTCTGTGCTGGGTTGCAACTTTCCGAAAAATCTCGGAGACACGAGAGAAGTCTACAATATCAATTTTATACAAGGTAGGCAAAAGTTCAATTTCATCCTCAATATGAGCCATTTTTATAAAAGGCACCGGCTCCGGCCCCTCAATGCCCACGTCAATATCGGAGCGGTCCGTGCCTTTGCCGGTTACGCGCGAGCCGAAAAAGAATACGCGATAGCGCGACAAATCCAGATGCCGCCCCAGTATCGCAAGCAGTTCTTTCTTCAGTTTTTCCAGAGGATAATGCTCAAGGCGCATAGGTTTTCAATCACGATGCTGCCTGATAGCCAGAAAAATATAGACATCCTTCTCAATCCTGAAATAAAACCGATAGTGGCGGTCAACCCGCGCCTGCCACGTATCATCCGCCTCATTGTACTTTTTGGCGAGAAGAGATGGGTGGGTTATGCTTGAAAGGAGAAAACCGAGCTGCTTCCAGAATTTTTTCTGGATCACAGCCGGGAGAGCCGCGAGTTGGTCAGTAAAATTCGGCAAGAAGAGGTATCTCATTTTTTGGCGGTTCTTGCCTTATATGATTTGAGAAACGAAATACCCTCTTCCGCAGTTTCAAAAGGGCCGTAGTAATTTCCTGCAGTGTAATCGCGGACTGCTTCCGTAAGTTCCTGATCCAGCGCGTCGTAAAACACCTCGTGTTTTTTTGCCACGCGAAAAGACGGGGATTGTTTTACCACCATCGGTTCTGGCGCCTGTTTCCGGCTCCGCGCTCGGATCAATTCCTCGTATTCTTTACGCGGAATCGCGACAAGTTCCCGCGCGCCCGATGATTTTTTGGGAATAGTTATGGTAAGAGTAGCCATGATAGAATCATAATCTTATTAAACACTCGGTGTTGCACAGACATTAT
>CAYJOT010000011.1:0-17218 GCA_964371935.1 uncultured Candidatus Saccharibacteria bacterium
GAGCTGTTACGCACTCTTTAAAGGATGGCTGCTTCTAAGCCAACCTCCTCGATGTATAAGAAACTTCACCACCTTTTTACACTGAGCATAGATTTAGGGACCTTAGTCGGCGGTCTGGGCTCTTCCCCTCTTGCACGACGGAGCTTAGCCCCCGCCTGCTGACTCCCGGAATAATCTATCTGGCATTCGGAGTTTGATTGGTTCGCCTGGCTTTCGCCATGTACGAACCATCCAGTAGCTCTACCTCCAAATAAACATGATCCGAGGCTAGCCCAAAAGCTATTTCGGAGAGAACCAGCTATTTCCAGGTTCGATTAGCTTTTCACTCCTTACCACAGGTCATCCGAAGGCGTTGTACGACCTACCGGTTCGGGCCTCCTCCGCCAGTTACGGCGGATTCACCCTGCCCATGGCAAGCTCACCTGGTTTCGGGTCTTTGTCATGCTACCTATGGACGCGCTTTTAACACTCGCTTTCGCTGTGCCTTCATGCCGTCAGGCATTTAGACGAGTAGCATGCCAAAACTCGTTGGCTCATTCTTCAATAGGCACGACATGACCGCGCTCCGCGCGGAAGCCCAAATTTCAAAGTACAAAATCCAAATTTTTTTGAAATTTGAAATTTGTCATTTGGATTTCCGTGCGAAGCACGGCGCTGTCTCCTTGTAGGCGTATGGTTTCAGGTACTATTTCACCGCCCTCATCGGGCTGCTTTTCACCTTTCCCTCACGGTACTAGTTCACTATCGGTCATCAAGTGTATTTAGCCTTGGGAATCTAGTCCTCCCTGCTTCCTGCCCAGTCTTCGTACGGGGCAGTACTCAAGATTGATAACAAAGAGCGCGAAACCGTTTTCGTGTACGGGGCTGTCACCCTCTCTGGCCGGCCTTTCCAGGACCGTTCTCCTAACGAAGCTTCGAATTGTATCGCTCTCTCCCTCGATTGCTCTCGGGACGTCATCATCTTACAACTGCGGTCATGCAACACGAGTAAACTCGCACAACAACGATCGCTCTGGGCTAATCCCTTTTCACTCGCCGCTACTAAGGGAATGCGAAATATCAAAATCGTCAGGAGCACTTTCGTACTCTCAACGACTTCGATATTTCATTATTTTCTTTTCCTCCGCTTACTGAGATGTTTCACTTCAGCGGGTTAACCTCCCTCGATTGCTCTCGGGATTATCCTGGTTTAAATCAGGATAGGGTTGCCCCATTCGGAAACTCCCGGATCAAAGGTTGCTCGACACCTCCCCGAGATTTATCGCAGTCACGCCACGTCCTTCATCGCCACTTGATACCTAGGCATCCTCCATACGCCCTTATGCGCTGCGAAACGGCACAAAAAGAATTTGTGTCGCGCAACGTTCTTCAAAATCGAAGAAACCGCTTTCTCCGATTTCGTCTTTTTTTCTTTTTCCTGTAATTACAATACGGTACTTATCAATTGTCAAAGTTCGCGCACGTCAGGCAAACAAAAAGAGCCGTTTGCGGCGGCTCCCTTCAAACCCTGTTTTCGCTCCATTGCACAAGAGCGAAAAACACCTCTGTTTGAGCCGCTTTTTTACTCCAAATTGTGTACCTGTATGCATTTTCCTCCATTATACGCGGAGTTGCGGGGTTGTCAAGAGAAAATCCCCCGACGTGACGTTGGGGGATTTTCAAGACCGCGATAAAAGGAAACTACTTCTTGATCTCCTCTCTGATGCGACCTAAAATCGATGCGGCTACGTCTTTGCCGCCGATGCCGAATGAGAGGCCAAAGGCCAGGGCCAAGGCGGCGATGATGCCGGTCAGCAAGGTCTGGATCAGGACGGTGGCAACGCCAAGCTGCAGGAAGACCGCGATGAACGAGAATACCCAGATGGCCCATCGCACCACCAGGCCTATGAGCGCGCCGCGGTATCCTGCCGAATCAACCGATGCGCGCACGATCCGCTCTCCCACATCGGCAAGCACGCTTGCAATGATGAGGATGAGCGCGGCAATCGCGACATTCGGGAGATAGAGCAGTACGTCCCGCAGAAATTCCGAAACCTGCGTGAGCCCGAGGATATTCACTGATGCAAGCGCAAACACAATGACAATGAACCATTTGACTAACCCGCTGATAAACGTGCTGCCCTGCATCTTAAATCCGGCTCGCTGCAGCATTTTCTCGACTTCAAGCTGCGAGAGGATATGATCAACGCGAAGTATTTTCAAGATGTGTTCAATCGCCTTTCCGACTGCGGTTGCCACGACAATGCCGATTACAAAGAGAAGAATCGCCCCGACAACCGAAGGAAGAATCGCGAATACCGAAGCCCACATCTGCTGAAACGAGTAAACAAGACTTTCTCCGACTTGATTGAAAAACATAATGTAAAAATATAGTTTATGATACCCGACCTTTGAAAATGAAAGACTATTGCGCTTTTATTTATTTTACCATACAATCTCCGAGAAGCAAAGACCAAGTTATCCACATAGAGTAACGATAAAACATAAAACGTAAAACGATATAAGATTCCCCTTGTTCTACGTTGTATGTTCTACGTTGTATATTTTTATGCTTTCTTATACCGACTTAAAAAAGGGCATTATCTTTCTTAAAGACGGGGATCCGTACGAAGTGCTTGAGGCAAGTTTCTCGCGCATGCAGCAGCGCAAGGCCGTGGTAAACACCAAGATCAGGAACATCACCACCGGCAAGACATACGATGTCACCCTGCAGGCAAGCGATTCATTCGAAGAAGCGGAAATCGAGCGCAATCCTCTTGTTTTTCTCTATGGCCATCGCGATGAATATGTCTTTATCGATCCGCAAAATAAAAAAAACCGCTATACGCTTGCCAAGAACGCGCTCGGCGAAAAAATAAAGTGGCTCAAACCCAACACCGAAGTTGCCGCAGTTTTTTTCGGTGAGAAACTTTTGAATATCACGCTCCCGATCAAAATGGATCTCAAAGTAACCGAAGCACCCCCGGGCGTGCAGGGTGACCGCTCAAACTCGGGCAACAAATCCATCACACTGGAAACTGGCGCAACGATACAAGCGCCCCTTTTCATCAACACCGACGACATAGTGCGTGTCAACACTGAAACCGGAGAATACGCCGAACGGGTGCAGAAAGCGTATGTTTTTGCTTCTGATAGATTGTAGGTATACTAAAAACAGCAGGGCCTTATCCGTTAGACTCATAGACTCATTAAAACTTTACCGCTTCTCCCGGCTTTATCACTTTCTCTTGTTTTGAACTATAAGTATCAGACGGCGGCTGTGTTGTCCCCTCTTTCGGCATCACAACCGGTACTTCCTTTTTTTGTCCTATATCCCGCTCTTGCAAAGCATCCGCAAGAGCTTTTTTTAATGCTGATACATCGACGCTTGGGCGTATCGCGGGTCCGGAAGTTTTTGATCTCTCTTTTTGCTGTTCCGATGCGGAAGGTCTTTTTTGTTGTTCGCGCGGTTGCAAACTCAAGAGCGAGATCGGTTTTTGATTTACGGGCTGGCGCAACACGGGACGCGTGGTGAGTGGACGCGGCGGCACATCTTTTTGTTGACGCAGCCGTTGAAATTGCGGGCGCGTTGGTTGTGGCGGAGTGCGGGGACGCGGCGTTTCTTTTCTCACTGCAACTGTCGGCGGTTTTTGTGCTTGGGCAAATTCAATCCCGATGTCGCCAAGCGAGGACCCAAACCGTGCCTGCCGCGCTTGTGGCATGCGCTCCGGCAACGGGATCAGTTTCCCCTCCTCGATTTGTTTAAAACAGCTCAAACAGTACACGGGCCGCTTGCCATCGGATTGAAACGGGACTGTGGTATCTTTGCCGCAATTCCAACACTTTGCATCAAACATCTTGCCGCTGGTTGAAGGTCCAGACCCGCCTCCGCCGGAATCATCGACTATACCGCTCCACTGAGCGATGTCGCGCTCAACCTGGACGCGCGGCCGTGCATAGCGCTCGCGCGAGCTTTGCATGATTCGCTCTTTGATACCCGGGTTGGTTTCAAATTTCAAAGGCGGAAGCGTTGCCGCAGAAAACGGCCGCGAAGTCACCCCATCCACCATAAGCCGCAAATAGATATGGTGGTTTGGTTGTGCGATCAAATCCGCCTGCGTAAACTCCGGCGCAAATTGCGTTTCAAGAAACTCCGCATCCGGCGCGCCAACCCGAAACGAGATAAACGTCCCTACATTGCCGAATATCGCATCACGCACTTTGGTGCTCGTGCTGGTTACAAGCTGCCCAATATACTGGTGCGCGAGCACCAGATCAAGCCGGTATTTGCGCGCCTCGGAAAGAATGTTTGCAAACGAATCGGTCGCGAAATTTTGAAACTCGTCCACATAGAGGTAAAAATCCTTGCGCTCTTCTTCTAAAATCCGCACGCGCTCCATGGCCGCAAGCTGAATCTTCGTAATGATCATGGCGCCCAACAGCCCGGAGTTGTCCTCCCCGATCTCCCCCTTTGACACATTCACCAGCAAGATCTTTTCCTCGTTCATAATATCCGCGATCCGCAGGGTCGAGGTCTCCTGCCCCACGATATTGCGGATAAAACTCGTATTCAAAAACTGTCCCACTTTGTTCTGGATCGGCACGATTGCTTCACTGCGAAACTGATCCCTCCACTGCTCATACTCGTGCATCCAAAATGACTTCACCACCGGATCTTTCACATTGGAGACGATTTTTTCGCGATAATCCTTGTCCACCAGGATGCGGGGAATGCCGAGCAGCGTGGTGCCCGGCGTATCAATCAGCGCCAAAATGCAATTCTGGAGTATGTACTCCATGCGCGCCGACCAGACATTGGCCCAGATCTTCGTAAAAATACCGAGCAGGTCCGACACGATCAAATGCTTATACTTGGCATCCGGCACCTCAATCACATTAAATCCGATCGGAAAATCAACATCCACCGGATTAAAATAAACCACGTCCTTCATCCGCTCCTCCGGAATCTCATCCAGCACCTCGTCCACAAACTGCCCGTGCGGATCCACCACTGCCACCCCTTTGCCGGCGCGAATGTCCTGCAGCACCAAATTTTTCAGCAAAGTCGTCTTCCCCGTACCCGTTTGCCCGATCACATACGTATGCTGCCGCCGATCCTTCACCTTCACGCCAAAAATCCGATCCCCTCCGCGAAAGTTACACTTCCCAATAAACGTAGTGCTCTTGTCTTTGTCCACTGGCATGATAATAGTATACCATGTTTTTGCAAAACAAAAAATGGGTACCGCGCGCCAATACCACGAACGAATCAAAAACTAATTCAAATGTGACGTATGAAATTTATCCGGATAATGCGATGCGAGCCGCACGATAGTTAGCAAAGAGATATACCCTGACATGATTTTATTATTTAAATCCTCCGCAAGCCCATACTGATCATACCCCACGCAAATCACATTCGGCTTATGCATGGCGATCACACCATAACTCCCGCTCACCTCATCTCCCAAAACCGCCCGCGTCACTTCTGGAATATTCTGCACCATAGCAAGACGCTCTGTTTCCGAGTGATGCGGCTGCTTATTTTTCAACTCCATCACCGCTCGATCCCGCGCCACCACCGCGATCAATTCATCCCCGTGCTCCGCCGCCTGCCGGAGAAAATCCAAATGCCCCGGATGCAGCCGGTCAAAAACCCCGAACACCATAACTTTTTTTCTCCTTTCTTCCATAAAATTTATATCCCGTTTCTCACACGATCGTGTGAAAAGCGGGATATAATTAAAATCTGCCTTTCAACTACATCACCTCGTTCTGGTAGCAGCTTTCGCAATATACGATTTCTTTCCGATCCGGTGCATACGAAGTTTCAAACTCATTCGGGCATTTGCCGGCACCATGGGGATGCGAGGCGACATTTTGATAGATGTTCCGTTCATCGCTACCACCATTGCACTGGCACATACGCTGCCAGAATTTTGGCGGATTGATGAGTTTGAAACGTTCCAAAAACCGGCAGTTTGGGCACGCGCGCGGAAGCGGTAACCCCATATTGCGGTAGAACGCGAGTTCCATCGGAATCAAGCGGTACGCCTTGTTGCATGTGCCGCACGCGATCACTTCTTTCAGAATATCATCCGTCACGTCCATAATCAGATCTGGCAAATCTTGGCTGCGTACGGTTGCCTGAAACTCCCGCACTTCCGGTTCGCGCCATATATATCCCTTGGCTTCGGCCTCTTCTTTGGACAGCGGGAAAAAATCATGCGTAAGCGTTTCGTTGTACGCGAATGGAGAGAACTCCGGCGGAAAAAACTCTCCGTAGCGGTACACTCTTCCCTGCTGGTCGGTGTAAGACATATCGTTCATGTGTTGGATGATCTTTTCTCGCAGAGCAAAATACTCTTCTTTGGAGTACTGCTTGTTGAAAATACAATATTCTTTTTTGCGCAATCCCACGCAACCGAAAAGGTTTTGCGAGCTGTTGCAATACGCAGAGTACTCAAGATCGCGTACTCCGTCCCAGCATTGCCAGCAAAACTTTAGCCCAGAACCTTGGTATCCGCAGGTAGCACACTCGTAAATCAAAGAGGAATTAAATCCAAAACTGGTGTAGTCGTAGGAGTCAGCTGTTTTCAGCCATACCATTTGTGAATATTTTACATTTTCCGCATCCTGTACTGAATATGCTTGGTGTACATTTTTACTGTTATAAAGTAGCTGACCGCCCACATTTATATTATGATATCCGAGTAAATATTTGACGGGAAACTGCATCCAAAGCTCACGAGTCTTTTTCAGTATTTCTTGAGTCGATTGGTACGACCCCGGATTTAACTTTTTTAACTCCTCACGATACTCCTCTTTTGTATACGGCTTATTGAAAATATAGAATGATTTGTTACGCAGGTTCACGCACCCGAAACAATTATTGCAACTGGTTAAATCTTTAGAAAACCATACATCGCTGCATCGCTCGCAATCCATTGAGAAAAATATGCGGTAACTTTCTTCAAGGATGACGCTTTCGTAGCAATACTCGCTTTTAGATACTTCGTAAATATCCAGCGAGTCCTTAACTGAGCTACTCAGGACGGCATATGCTGCATTCTCAAATGTGTCGCTGTCAAAACAGAGATAGCAATTTTTCATCCACGCCGCGTTATCGCAATAATTCGAGTTAATATTACCAAGTGTGGATTTGGAGTAAAGCGGAACAGCAGAGAGTAACTCGCGGAACTGCTCAAAAAATGGTTTTGAAAAATCATATGTACGTCCATACTCCACCGGATCCCACTTGTCGGACCACCAGTATTCGCGCTCATACACTTTCACCGGCGCCCGCGCAGGAAAAGTGGAGAAAATTTCCTTCCCGGACTGATCATCTTTTCGGCGAAACAAAAAACGATAATTCCGGAACAAAAACCGCCGAATCATCCGGCACTCCGGACACCAAGTCGGCGGTGGCGCCTGTATCCGCTCATAAAACGAAAAATCCTCGGGCTCGATGAGGAATTCTTTTTTGCAGCTTTGGCAGATTCTAGTCTCCGATTGCATACCGTATATAATACCGATTCAGGAAAATTGCGCAAGTTAAATGAGCGGCTCCGGATGCGATTCCTGTTGTGGCTGTGATTGTTCGGAGGCAGAAGGCGCTGCGCCAGCCGTAGCACTTTGCGAAGGCGAGGAGCCCGCCGAAGATGGCACCTGCCCCAAGCTTGTCGAGGGGTTTTTCCGGAACAAAACCGCCTCCTCTTCCTCTTTAAGCATTCGCGCCACGTCATCCCGATGCATCGCGTATTTTTTGCGAGACGCCTCAACAATTCTTTGTTTATACGACGAATGCAGCGGCGGAAATACTTTCAGGGTCTCGGCAGAAAACGGGTCGTACGTTTCGCCGTCAATCGTCTCTTTGATATAGAACTCCTGCATGCCAAGGTTGATCATATCCTTTGCTTTGAATACGGGCGTGAATTCGGTTTCAAGTTTTGCCGCATCATCTCCGCCAACCCTGAACGAGATCAGATTAGCCACGTTGCCGAGCACCGTGGAAAGCACCGCCGGGATCAATTGCGCCGTATACTGGTGCGCAACCGTCATATTGAGTCCATATTTTCTTGCCTCGGAGAAAAGATTGATGAACGAGCCCGTGACCAGGTTATGAAACTCATCCACATATAGGTAAAAGTCGCTCCGTTCCTCCTCCGGCATCTCGGCGCGCGCCATGCCCGCCTGCTTGATTTTGGTGATGAACATTGAGCCAAAAAAACTTGAGTTCTCCTCGCCAATCTTTCCTTTTGAAAGATTGATGAGCACGATCTTTTTCATATTCATAAGCTCCTCCAGATCAAGCTTGCTTTCTTTCTGCGCAAAGATATTGCGGAGCATGGGCATTGATAAAAACTGTCCAAGCTTGTTGACGAGCGGCACAATGGCATCCGTATCGAATTTCTCGGACCAGTCCGCAAACTCAACCGCGAAAAACCGCCGTACCATGTCGTCAGTGATATATTCGATCACGCGCTGGCGGTACGGCCGGTCGGTCAGCATCGAGATCATGCCGCGAAGCGTGGCCTCGGGATAATCAAGCAGCGCCAGGACCGTAAAACGAAATACATGTTCAAGCCGCGGCGTCCAGTTGGCGCCAAACTGTTTTTCCATGACCTCGATCAGCCCCTGCGCCATCTGATGTTTTAGTTCCACCGGCACCTTTTGCAGCGGATTGAACGAAATCGGATATTCGCCGTCAGACGGGTCTATCAGCACCACGTCATCAATTCGCTCCTCCGGAATAAACTTCAAAATCTCCTCGATCACGTCTCCGTGCGGGTCAATAAAACAAAGCCCATAATGATACGCGATATCTTGCCGTACCAACAATTCAAGCAATTTAGACTTACCCACGCCGGACTTTCCCACGATATAGACGTGTCGACGGCGATCTTTGCGCTTGATCCCGAAAATATATTTCTTGGACTCCATCGGCGCCTCGTAATTGGTGCGCCCGATGAACGATGCCTCCGCCGGATCAATCTGCTGATACACCGGCAGATCCGACGGCGGCGGCGCATATTTTGAAAGATGTATCCGTCCTTCTTTTGCCATACCGTGATTATACTATATCGTACACAAGAACTCCAGATTTATTTCTTACTAAAATAACAGACGATCGTCAATCGTTTTAGTAAGTGCGGTAAAAAGACAAAATGCTTTCATTATAGATTTTTGATAATGCTCCCCGATTTATTCACTGAAAGAATATGTACATAGGAAATTATCCCGTGTTGTCTCATATCAGTCATGAGGTCATCAGGAATCTGTACTTTCCCAATCCATACGCTTCTTTGTAGCATTTCAAATCCCAGAGCAACAAGCTGTACGCGCAACCAATTACGTTTTCTTCGTTCCCGTTCCGGAACGTCAAAAGTCACAATAACCAGAGAGGTACTCTCCTTTTTGATATATCGTCGACTCGGCAATTGAGTGGAAAATCGCGGATTTTCTTTGAGTCGCTCCAAATGCTTGACCCCGGCCTTTGTAATATGCCAATCAGAACCCCGCCCTTCTCCTTTTTTACTGACAAGACCGTCTCGTTTCAGACGATTCATCAACGAATAGAAGTTTTGGCGCTCGCGATATATATCTGTCCATCTTTTTTTAAACCCGGGCGGACCATGCACGATGGCACGTCTCATTTTCCGCACTGCCGTTCTGCGATCAGACAGTAATGTATCAATCAAATCAACGGTATCTTCGGCCTGTAGCTGCAGATAATCGAGTATTTTTTCCGTGAGCGTAGTCATATTTTTATCATACTAAAACGTCTGACGATCGTCCAGTGTTTTAGTATCTATCATTATCAGGCCACTTCATTCTGATAACACTGCTCGCAATACACAATCTCCGGTCTCTCCGGAGCATAGGAGGTTTCAAATTCATTGGGGCAATGGTTGGCAGCATGAAAATGCGCGGTTTGGTTTTGGTAGATCTTGTTATCGGACTGCGCTCCGGCACACTGGCATGATCGGCGCCACAATTTCATCGGGTTTCGCTGGCTGATCCGTTCTCTATGCCTGCAGTTGGGGCAGAAGCGCGGGAGCGGGATATTTTGGCGCCGGTAGAATTCAAGTTCTTGGTGAATAATCTTAAATGCAGTGGTGCATCCCGACGCCCATGGGTCGGGACTCCGACCCCGGAGGGCGTCGGAGCTGGTCTTGCATTCGATCACTTCGTTGAGAATGCTTTCGTCTGCATCCTTGATGTGATCGGGCAGATCTTCTGATTTTATGCTGATCGTGTAATTTTTGACTTCGGGGTCTCGCCACGAATATCCTTTCTTCATTGCTCCTTCTCTATTCAAAGGAAAATATTCCTGCGCGATCGTCTCGTTATAGGCAAAGGGCAAGAGTTCGGGCTGGAAAAACTCGCCATCATAGAGTATGCGAGATCAAAACAATTCGGCCAACACTCGTAAACAAATTTTGAGTTACTGATTGGGATTCCTACTCCGGCCGCTTCGTAGGTAAGCTCTGCTCCTCCGCCCCAGCAAAAGTCATGGCAGTCCTTGGTCGATTGCAACCCCATTAAAAAGCAATAACGGCAATTTTCAAATTCATCAATAAAAAACGAATCCCGCACATTATGCGAATGCGTGATATAATCGCCCGACACATTGGTGTTTTGCCTACCGTGCATATATCTTCGCGGATAAACAGAATGAAATTGTCTCGCTTTCGGGTAAAGCTCCTGAATGCTTTTGTATGAACCCAGATTAATCTCCTGTATTTTAGCAAAATACGCTTCCCGCACATACGGGCGGTTGAAAATCATATAGCTTTTGTTATGGAGATTTATACAACCAAAACAATACGAACGCCCAACAAGGTCTTGAGAGAAATAAATGTTGTGGCTCTCGCTTATATGAGAGGAAAAAATATGTGCGAAGATATCAGACAATCAAAATTTTCATACCCTTGCTCAACATTCTTGATAACGCATGAATCAAACACTTCGCGCGAGCTTGTGATCCCGTTTCCATATGTAGAGTTTTCTGACAGTTCCGAATTAAATAGAAGATAACAGTTTTTTAAATCGCTTGCATTGTTGCAGTAATCAGAATTGATGAGCCGAAACGCCGAACGATTCAGTTTTCGGTTTTGTAGTTTTGGCAGGTTTTAGTTTCGGGGTTCATTGTGCTATTCTATTACTAAAATGGTAGACGATCGTCAACTGTTTTAGTAATGCTATTTTTCTATTTTTGCAGGCCGGGCAAATCTGCGCCCTCCCCTTCCTCGCCGAAGATGGCAAGGCCCATGGGCGGACCGATCTTGCGCGCCTCTACCTTGCGAATGAGCTGGCTCGACATGATCGGCTTGGTCGGCAGATGGTAGATCGTGGCGACCGCTTCGGTATTGAGCACCATGTGCGAAGATTTCCATCCCCAGATGCCAAAATGAAATCCCTTGAGCTCCAAAATATTTTCGACAAATGTCTGCGGATAGATATAGCGCTCCCGATAATGCCGGTATATCTTGCGTTGTCGCGCCAGATAACGGCGTTTAGCAAATAGCGGCGGAATTTTTCCGAAATAGTAATCAACACGCGTTGCGGCACCTTTGTTATAAAAGAATTCATTGAATGCCTTGGAAGCATTTTGGTTCAAAGCAATGCTTACACCACGCCGCGCAAAATTCGAATCATATGCTTCAGGCGCGGTTATGTAGAGATAACGAAGCACGGTCTCAAAAGCCGGCTTGGCAATGTTTTTATCAATCGCCTTGATGAGTTCGGCATCGCCAAATCCCGGGTAGAGCCGGGTCATTTGAGATTCGCCGAACTCCGTACTCACAAATCTTTGCGTATTCTTTTCCTTAATGGCCTCAATTTCCGCCTCTCCTGCCTTCTTCCACCAATCCCCCCCAACCGGCCGGATAAGAATCTGCAGCCACAGTTCTTCCTGCGGGCCGCATTTGCCAAGCACCTCCAGCAGGGTTGCAAACGGATCAAGCCGGAAATCCTCTTCTGATTCTTCAAAATCAACATAAGTGCGGATCGGATAGACATCAGATCTTCCAAGAATTGCGTCCTTTTTTCCAAGAATTGATTCACTGCCGAACAGGCGATGGGTTTTAATCACCTCGTCCGCGGTCGGCGGCATACGGTGGATATAATCGTCCGGCTCCTTGATCTCAACCAGTTCAAGATCCGGATAATGGGAGTAGAGCGCGGCCTGTACCATGGGCCAATTGTCTTTTGTTGCACGCATAAAAAACCGGATCTCGCCGCCAAAACTGACAAGCTCCAAAGAGGACCATTTTGTTACCTCTCCATCCCACCATGTCTCCTTGATATTACCCGGAGCGTTGGTAAGCGCATGGATCGAGTCAAGCACCTGCTCCATTGCGCGGGGCGAGCGGAGAATCTCGCGCGGAATTTTCAGTTCAAACATAGACCACGCCAGATGCCGGCGATACCATTCGCGAACATAGGCGAGCCACAAGGACCGGGCCAACAGAAAAAGGATCAGGAACATCCAAAGCCACCAGATGCTGATAATCCAGGAACGAAATAACGAGATACCGTCGAGCATGGAAGATATGAAAGAGTTGTCAAACTGCATTTTAATTGGGAATGACAAGAAATGCTACACCAACACATACTCCTCGTTTTCCGTCTTGCGGAAAAGCGATTTATTCTGGAGGTTGAGAAGAATGGTCTGCGGCTTTACGGCGCGCTTCTCAAGCACAAGCTGGATCGCCTGTTCTTTAGAAAGCGGTTTATGCGCGCGCCTAAATACGGATACCAATACCTCGCGCACCGCTCCCGGCTCAAACCCCCATTGGGCAAGGCCGTAGAGTCCCCTGCCTACGAGCACGAAACGCTTGTCTTTGATCAGTTCGTTATGCACGGTTTGCGGATGGGCTCTGTGCTTGCTCCAACCAGCCCGATCAATAGCGGCTGCAACCTGCCGAAAGTGAAGCGGGGCACCGGATTTTGCAAGTGCGGCATATGCCTTGTCCTTTACCCCGGTCGGACTGATTGTGGGCCACGAAGCCAATCCGTACTCGCCATAGGGATTCTTGCTGATAATTTTTGAAGTCGCTACGTATGCTTCAAGCACGCGCTGTTCCGGTGTGTGCCCCATAATTTGCATCGAGTTCTCGGCCGCAATTTCATAGAGCTTTTGTTCCGAAACCGTAGCGGAAGTTTTTTCAAGATCGGCCGCAACGCCTGCGAGAACTTTTTCAACCGCGCCCGCGGTTGTGCGGTCAATCGTCCATCGTTCGTGATGGACATCGGTTTCGGGAATTCTGTGGAAAAGTTTGTTCAGCGTGAGCAGCAAGACAAGATCCCGATGATGTGCTTTATCAGCGCATTCGGCCAGGAACCGGTGATGAGCCGCGACATTTCCAAGGCCCGCAAGCCGTGTCTCAAGCACCTGGAAAAGCGGCTGCAACTCCGCGAGGTGTTCGTCTTTGCGCAGAAGTTTGAGCGCATCGGCCTCAATCTGGCGTACGCGTTCCCGCGTAATCTTATATTCCCCGCCGATGGATTCCAACGTAGCGACTTTTCCACCCCCAAGACCAAAACGCCGCCTAATCACATTTTGCATGCGGCGGCTGGTCAATTGCTTGAGAATCATTTTACTCGCTTCGCGTGGCGAAAAGGGAAGATTGATTTGGGACATAAATCTATTATTTCAACAATACCATACTACTTTTTTCTTGTCAATCCCGATGCTTTGATCCTCTCCAAGAGGGTCGAGACTCTCGAGAGCGGGACAGGTCATTCCAGATCACTAAAAGCGGACTCGCCACAAAGATTGACGAATAAGTCCCAAAAGCGACCCCGACGGCAAGCGCGAGCGAGAAATAATGCACGGTTGCGCCGCCAAAGAAAAAGATTGCGCCAAGCACCAGCAATACGGTCAGGGTGGTATTGATGGAGCGCGCCAGGGTCTCATTGACGCTCCGGTTTACGATTGACGCATACGATTCGGCGCCCTTGGTCTTGGCTAAGTTCTCGCGCGTCCGGTCAAATACTACGATCGTGTCATGCACGGAAAAACCCATGATCGTCAGCAGTGCGGTGATGAAAAGCGGGTCAACTTCTATTCCCTTAAAATACCCCAAAACGGCGAAAAGTCCGGTCGGAATGGCCACATCATGCACCAGCGTCGCAATGGCAACTACGCCGTACTTCCATGAGGGAAGAGGCGCGGAAACATGCCGAAACGCCCAGGTAATATAGAGTACGATCGTGACAATCGCGAGCGCAATCGCGAGCATTGATCGCCGGCGCAGTTCTGCCCCGATTGTGGGTCCAATCGCATCAAACCGTTTTTCGAGTACCTGGCCGCGATCAGGCATTGTCGTTTTGAGCCGCCGCAGAATTTCCTGATGGGTATTTTCATCCACCGTTTTAAACCGGAGCAACATTCCTCCTCCGACGGACGTCGGGGTTCCTGCTGGTTGCACGATGACCGTACCGAGTCCAAGGCCGTCCAAAGCACGCTGGATCGTATCGGGCTCCGGGATATACGGAGCGCCGATGTCCCACCGAAATTCCACCTCAAGAAGCGACCCGCCGGTAAAGTCAACCCCCTCCTTCAAACCAAAAAGCAGAAAAGCCGCAGTACTGCCAAGCACAAGAAGTCCGGATATTGTCAAATATATATATTTATGGCCGATGATATTCATTTTATCTGTTTACTTAGACAGTCCGCTTAAAAATAACCACCGATATTTTTCAAGCCGTTGGTTGACGGTCACGCGCAAAAGCATGCGCGTGACACTAATCGCCGAAAACATCGAAACCAAGATGCCAATGCCGAGCGTCAGGGCAAACCCCTTTACTACGCTTGTGCCAAGCCAGTAGAGAATCAGCGCGGTCAGCAAGCTTGAGACATTGGAATCGCGGATTGAGGTCCATGCGCGCCCAAATCCCTCATCAATCGCATCTTCAAGCCTCTTGCTACTCTGCAACTCCTCTTTAAGCCGCTCAAAAATCAGCACGTTGGCATCTACTGCCATGCCAATCGAGAGAATAATGCCGGCAATCCCTGCAATCGTGAGCGTGACCGGAATCAGCTTAAAAAGCGCCAACAGTATAGCCACATAAAACAAAAGCGCCAGTACCGCAAGTACACCCGGCAGCCGGTACCATAGGATCATGAAAATCGCCAAAATGAGAAAACCAATCACGCCCGCGAACAAGCTTTTCTGCAGCGACTCGGCGCCAAGCGACGCGCCAATGGTCTGCTGCGAGACCAGCGCAATCGGTACTGGAAGCGCGCCCGCATTCATCCTGCCAACGAGTTCTTTTGCCTCCTGTGCCGTAAAGTTGCCCGTAATCTGCGCCTTGCCGCCCGTGATCTCTTCGTTCACGGCCGGAGCCGAGATCGACGCGCCGTCGAGATAGATGCCGATCCGCTTGCCTTTGTTTTTTTTCGTGAGTTCCGCAAAAATCTTTGACCCCTCATCGTTAAATTCTATCGCAACATTTGGCTGGTTCGTTGTCGGGTCAAACTGTACCGTTGCGTGCTTGAGATACTGCCCAGTCAACGGCGTTGGCGAAAAATACGGATCCTCTCCCGCACGCGGCCCTTTATTTTTTATGTCATCCAAAATCACCTTCTGTTCCGTCTCCGGCCGCTCCTCTCGAAATTCCAAAAACGGTGTCTCGCCGATCACTTTGATCGCCGTATTAATATCCTGTACTCCGGCAAGCTCTACAATAAGCCGCCACTCGCCGCCAGATCTTTCAACCTGTACGAGCGGCTCCGACACGCCGAACAGATTGACTCTGCGCTCGATCACGTCCCGCACCGCGTCAAGCGAGCTGGCGTGATCAGCCAACACAATATTTTTTACGTCCGCCCGATAGACCAGATGCGTCCCACCCTGGATATCAAGCCCCAGATGGTACGGAAACCGCGAGGCCAGATTCTGGAGTTGCTTGTGTAAAAATTCCAGCTTCCCGCGATCTAGCATCGCGTCTATCTGACGTGGCGCATCAAAAGCCGCGAGCAGCACCCCCACAATAAAAAACCCGGCCACAATATAGCGCACGGTGGAAGCGGAAACCTTCTGCTTTTTTACTCCCGCTCTTCCCTTTGCAACTGCCATATAAAAAAACACTAACAGATAGGAGAAATTTCTGCAAGTTGTTTGAGCATCTTATCTTTTTCGCCCGGCTGGACCCGGGTCCGCCGCACCGCGTGTTGCAGCATGCCGATGGTCTGGTCGTAGGTTTTACGATCGACTGGGTACGGGGTGGCATCTTTGCCGCCATGCGCAAAGCTGTAGCGCGCAGGGTCTTCGTACGAGGGTTTGGCGCCGTAGACGACTTCGGCGACAAGCGAGAGTGCGCGTACGGTTTTCGGACCAACACCCTTCATGGCAACCAGACCCTCATAATTTTTTGGCTTCTCTTCAGTTACGCGAGCTAAAATTTTTTCCAGATACACACTTCTGGAAAAATCTTCGGCCACAACCGGGTGGTATGAGAATTCCGTATCTTCGAGTTTGAGTAGCGTGAGCTGCTCGCCACTATTCTCCTTGATCGCAAGCATTTTCGAGAGGTGCGATGCATGCTTTCGCAGGATCGTGATCTCGCGCATAAGCGGCCCGAATCCGGCCTGCACGAGTTCTGTTGAGCGTCCGCGCGTATCGCCGCTCGTGCGGCTCACTAAATTGAGTACGCGCTCTCCGACCGATTGTGACGAGATGGCCGCATGCGGCTCGCATACAAGATCATGCACGCTTTCGGAATACCAGTGGTACCGCCGCGCCGACCCCGTGCTCTGGTTCATCCCCTGCTGTACCACTGCCCACGCGCCATTTTTAGAAAAGAAAAAACTATGGTGGTAGAGCTGAAACCCGTCCTGCACAAGCGAGGAATCCACTTTGGCGGCCATGCGCGAATTGTACTCTAGATTCTGGATTCCGGACTCTGGAAGCTGGAGATGCGCGCCCCACTGCCTGATTTCCTCGGGAGTTTTCCGCGATGTCTTGCCCTTGCCTCCGCAGATAAACACCCCCAAATTCCGTTCCCCATGCCGGATCGCCTCTTTCAGCGCCGCCGTTAAAATAGTAGTCAGCCCGGATGCGTTCCAGTCAAACGCCAGCACCGTCCCAAGCGACTGAAACCACACCGGATCCGAAATCCGCCGGATAAACTCATCCGGCCCATACTCCTCCACCAGCACCCGCACCATCTCCCGCCCCAATTTCACCATCCGCTCAAACAACCACCTCGGACAGGTCCCGGTATCAAG
>CAYJOT010000011.1:17318-21756 GCA_964371935.1 uncultured Candidatus Saccharibacteria bacterium
CGGATGCCGGATGATTCGTTTTATCCGGGCCTCGCTCAATCGATAATGCCGCATCTTGTCATGGCTATGATGCGTCCAGACGTAGATTTGGTTGGTTTTTTGCCGGAACATATATCGAATATATCACAAAAATTGTTCTTCAAAAAAGTATACTCGCTGGCAATATATTTTCTATCACTATTCTGACCGATCGAACAACATAGTGATAGAAAATAACCGAGAATGGCGCGGGGATGATCTAAGCGGCCCTTTCACTTCTTCAACCCAAGCGCACGTTTGCGGCGCTCTTCGTTTTCATCGAGAACCATTTTGCGGATGCGGACATTTTTGGGAGTTGCTTCCACCAATTCATCATCGCCGATATATTCGAGTGCGTCTTCAAGACCCATCACGCGCGGAGTATTGAAGTGCTCGGTGGCACCGTCGCCTTTTGAGCGCATGTTGGAGAGTTCCTTTTCTTTGCATACATTGACCGACAAATCGTTGCTGCGCGAATGCTGGCCCACGACCTGTCCTTTATACACCCGTACGGCCGGGCCCAAAAAGAGCTGGCCGCGATCCTGTGCCGCCACCAGGCCAAAGAGCGTAGTCACGCCAGTCTGATGCGCCACAAGCGAACCGTTTTCGCGTTCGCGCCACGGAACCGAGTCCTTTTGATAGCGGTAAAACGTGCTGTGCATAATGCCAAGCCCTCGCGTATCAGTTAGAAATTCATTGCGATATCCGAAAAGTCCGCGTGTCGGCACGACAAATTCCATAAAGCTGATGCCGTTTTCCGTGCGCATCTCCTGCATCTCGCCATGGCGGCTCCCGAGCTTTTGGATCACCGCCCCAGAGTGCTCATCCGGCACCTCGATCACGAGACGTTCAAACGGAGTCATGCGAACCTTATTGATCTCCCGATCAATCACTTGCGGCCGCGATACCTGAAATTCGTATCCTTCGCGCCGCAGCCGTTCAATAAAAATCGCCAGGTGCAGCTCGCCGCGCCCGGAAACAACCCACCCTGTCTGTCCCGCTTCTTGGGACGCGTCCTCCACCCGCAGCGCAGTATCGGTCTCAAGCTCCCCATACAGCCGCTCGCGAATCTGGCGCGAAGTCGAGTACTCCCCTTCCTGCCCCGCAAACGGCGAGTCGTTGACTAAGAAAGTCACCTTTACGGTCGGCTCCTCAATATCAAGTACTGGCAAAGCAATTGGAGTATTCACATCCGCAATGGTCTCGCCAATCTGAATATCCGCGATGCCGGCGATTGCCGCAATATCTCCCGCAGCCACTGCATCCGCCTCAATCCGCTCAAGCCCGAGAAAGGTCATGAGCGACATCAGGCGATATTTCTTCATCTCGCCTGCACAATTAATATGCATCACGTCCTGCCCGCGCTTGATTACGCCGTTGTATACCCTGCCCACGGCAATACGTCCTTTAAAATTGTCGCCGCTGATCGTTGTCGCAAGCATCTGTAGCGGAGCCGCCGGATCACTGGACGGCTGCGGAATATGTTTTACAATCGCATCAAAAATTGGAGTGATATTTTCCATTGTCCCAAGATCGTCAGTAAGTCCGGCCTTGCCATGCTTTGCCGATGCATACAAAACTGGAAAATCGAGTAGTGACTCATCCGCGCCAAGCTCGATAAAGAGATCAAGCGTCTTATCCACTACCACTTCACACCGGCTATCCGGTTTGTCAATTTTATTCACCACCACAATCACCTTTAATTTTTTCTCAAGCGCTTTTTTCAAAACAAACCGCGTCTGGGGCATGGGTCCCTCTTTTGCATCCACCAGCAAAAGACATCCATCTGCCATAGTCAAAATCCGCTCCACTTCGCCGCCAAAGTCCGCGTGTCCGGGCGTGTCAATGATATTGATTTTAGTGTCCCTCCACTGGATCGCCGCGTTCTTCGAAAAAATCGTAATCCCCCGCTCCCGCTCAAGTTCGTTGGAATCCATGATCAGCTCCTGTGCCGCCGCCTCCCTATTCAAATGCGTCTCGGATTGGCGCAGCAAAGCATCCACCAACGTGGTCTTCCCGTGATCAACGTGCGCGATAATGGCAACATTGCGAATTTGCATAAAAAATGTGGTAATTAAAAATCTGCTGGTTTGCAGCAGGAAAAATCTCATCTCTCATACTAACAGAGCAATGATAGCATGGATTAGGCATTATGTAAAGAAAGAAAAACCCGATGCTCACACTTGTGGATATCGGGATGATAAGTTAATCTTATTCCACATCAAGTACGACGTGGGAAAGGAAAAACAAAGTTCTGGTTTTGGTGAATGCCTCCTTTTGACTCACAAGGCATGCCCAGTCCTTTTTTGAACCCTCTGGTTTCAGAGTGAACGACTTGGGTCTTGACATAGAGATTACTGCCCTCCCAGGACAGACAAATGGCTCAATTTTCGGAATTATATCGTCTCTCACCTGAAGACGAGGACCCATTTTTCTGAACGGGGTCTGCATAGAGGCAAACCCAGCCCGTAGATCCACTGTCCCGAGTAAATACAATGGCACCCGGCTAGCTCTATCCTTATCCAAAAATTGATGATCTATAGAAATCCGGTCTACCGTAATGTCTGCCCGAGTCACCCTTGCTGTCCCTAGTATGCGCGCAAGATGAGTAAGGACTATACGATATCTCCTTTTGAGAGATACGGTCCAGCCATCTATACGCGTTTCCTGCACTACATCACCAGGATTGCGATTACGCATACCGGACAAACCCAGTTTTTTTGCCGCATGATTAAAACTCCAGCGAATAGTGGGAACAGAAAATTTCGATATGCCGGCAAACAATTCCGATGCCGGGATTGCACTGAGATTATAGGACTCAATTATCTCACGCAATGATTTGGCATCGCCTTGTAAAAGCCGGTCCCCTTTGCTTGGCTCTTTTTGGGCACGTTCTCTCGCATTCTCATATAGTGTACGAACCCGATACTCATCCGCATCACCAGGAATACTAGTAGCGAATGAGAATGCAAACGAAGCAACAAGGAGTTGCGTACATTCTCTAATGGGCTTAATTCTTTCCTTGTGTGCAGAAAACCTCATGGCCTGCCCAATAAGATACCCAGGCACCCACTCCCCCACACGCACTTTCGCTTCCTGCTTGAGAAGCTTCCCGGCACGAGCTTCAATACTTAATTCAGCAGCTCGCCTGACATCTACCAACTCTTCTTGATGTGCGACTTCCTGGCGCCGAAATTGAGCTTTAAGATTGGCGATCTCATCTTGCAAGCCATGGATCCGTCCGCGGAGTGCTCGTTCTCCGAGCCGCTCAAATGAACGGTCATTGCGCGCTGCGGTAAGCACCTCAGCGAAAATCTCCTTGTCTTTGACCATATCAAACGCATCGGATAGTGTTTGTAATGCCGTTAGTACCTCTCCCTTCCGCGTGTCCGGATGCACTCGTCTCAACAGATCGCGGATCTGCCACCGGAAATGCTCATAGAGCACATCGGGCGGAAGACCAAGGTCCAAAAGCGCTACCGATGGTCTGATTAGAGCAAGGATATTCGCTGGTATTGCTTTCTTGCCATCCAGTTCGTTGATGATCTCTCGTGCCCAGTCCATTACTTCTCCTCTTCTTCAGCTATTTCCTCGATCTCCTGCGCGTGGGCTATGGCTTCCGCGTCATCATCATATTGCCATTCGGTAACGCAACCGAGGATTCTCTCGACATCATCCACCGATACGATATCGAGATCAAGAATTTCCGGATGCTCGCTGTCAGCATATGCAATCGCATAGAGAATTCCCATCATTGCTTCGCGAGAATATGTGCGTATGCCAAGCTTGCGCATGAGCGACTGAAGATTATCGCCGATCAGGTTATATACTTCTTCCGCCCGATCGCCGAATCGCTGTACAAAGCGCATCGCCACTTCTTTGCTCATGAATCCCCGACTCATCATGAGGAGGGTTTGCGCCGTGCTTTCCAGCACTCTGTTCGCTCTTCCATTCTCACCGAAGTCAACCGGAGAAAGCGGCTGACCATCATTAAAATACTGGAAGCAGGCGGAGATGGTCTCGGGGTATGCGGCGCGCTTCCAGATGCGGTTGGTGATCACGACATAGATGCGCTGTTCGAACTTTGATGGAAACGCTGCCTCTATCCGCTTAACCAATCCTTCCGGAGTGATGGCACGCAAGCGTTTCGCAGCTGCCCGAACAAGCGGGTTTACAGGAGACATTTCCATTTCGCTCAGACGAGTAAGTGCTTTTGTTCGCAGGTTTGGGTTCTCTGCCATAGGTTGGCTCCTCTTTTGTATGTGTAAAGGTCCTAAAAACTATATAAAAATAGTGGCATATCTTGAATTGATTGTCAAATCAAAAACAGCCCCGACGAATCGGGACTGTTTTTAGGAATCCAAAAAGGATTACCAGTTGCTGTCGCGGCGTCCTCCGCCAAAACCGCCTCCTCCACGGT
>CAYJOT010000012.1:0-20742 GCA_964371935.1 uncultured Candidatus Saccharibacteria bacterium
CTTGAGCCTGCTTGCAGCGCTTCTCGGTATCTACACCGAAATGCGCAAAGAGCATGAGTAGTCTTACAACGTATCCCTTGTATTTGTAAAAATCTTTCATACCTGCTATTCTCTACTCATATGGCAAAAGATTGGACTCAACTCTATAGGAAATATAAAGGTTTATGGATAGCTCTCGCAAAGGACGAGGAGACGGTTTTGGGTGTGGGGAAGACGGCTCGCCAGGCCATGGAACAGGCACGAAAGAAGACACTCGAAACTCCCTTCTTGACTCGTATGCCGGAAAAACTCGTATCATGAGACCGTAGAACAATACACCCCCCGAACAACTGATACGACCTTTTGTGTGGGTTTTCCCCATCTCAAGCACAGATGTATGTGGTACAATGAGACAGTAGCACAATACACGTTTTCAGGATAGGTATACTTCTGAAAAGCATGCCTCGCTGCTACAGGTAGGAGGATAATCGTAGATTACCACCCTGCCTGTGGCAGTTGCATCAGCGTTGCGCTTGTTAGAAATCTCAATACCCAGCCGCTCTGCTTCTTCCAATATCCGGTAACACAAGCGTTCAAACGCCTCTGTCCCAATACGTTCCTTGAACCTTCCCAGTTCCGTCCAGTGAACGATTGATGATATATTCATCTTACCATATACAACCCTGTTTGAGACGAGGAAAGGGTCTTTTGTATCAATCAAGTAGGGCATTGTGCTACAGTCTCAATATGAAAAAATATCTTTCCTTGTTTGCAAGCCACTTTTCCGTGGCGCTTGAGTACCGGTCTAATTTGGTCGGGGTTTTTGTGTTGGAATTGATCTCTATTTCAAGCATGATTATTTTGTGGGTTGCGGTATACCGGACGCAGGAGAGCGTGGCCGGGTATTCGCTGTATCAGGCAATCATCTATTTTGTGCTTGTTCCGATAGTCGGGTTTATTACGTCTGTGGATATTTCCGATAAACTTGCCAAAGAGATTCGGATGGGAACGTTTTCAAATTATCTGCTCAAGCCCTATACGTTTTGGGTTGCCGCGCTTATGGAGGCGCTGGCAATGAAAATAAATTACTTGGTGTTTGTGTCTCCTGTTGCCATTGCGGTAGTGGCGTTTCTCGTTATGAAAGGGTATCTCGCGCTTACGCTTGGCGGACTATTTTCGGGATTACTGGTGGCTGCTCTTGCTTTTCTGCTCCACTTTGCGCTGGATCTGCTTATTGCGTTTTGGGCGTTTTGGACTGATAGCGTATGGGCATTTCGGCATGTTAAGATTATTCTTTTTAGCGCATTGGGCGGCGTGAGCTTCCCATTAGATTTTCTTTCCGGGCGGCTTGGCGTTCTTGCAGATATGCTGCCACTTCAGTACTTTTACTATGTACCGGTTTCCTATATACTCGGCCGGAATATCAGTGCAGGACATATTATATTTGATTGTATGTACATGGCGCTATGGATGGTTATGTTGATTATTTTGAGTATGCTTACGTGGAGAATGGGACTTAAAAAATATGACGCGTATGGCCGCTAAAACAGTTCTCAAATATCTGAAAATTTACCGGATAGTATGGAAATATAGTATTATTCAGAGTACCGTGTATCGGACTGAGTTTTTTACACAGGTACTCGTTGAATTGGGCTATATCGGAGTTTTTGTATTATTTTTTAAGGTTCTTTTCGGACATATTAGTACCATCGCAGGGTGGAGTTACTACGAGGTGTTGTTTCTCGCGGGTATCAATCTGGTAAATGGTGGGCTCTATTGGAGTATGCTCTTCCCTTTTGGACTCATGCGCCTGCCCGAAGATATTAAAAACGGAAGTATAGATATAGCGCTTCTCAAACCAATCAATTCACTGTTTAATCTGACGCTTTCAAAGCCATACCCCACCTCTATTCTTTCTGTATTTCCCGGATTGTACCTCATGTATTATGCGTTGACACAACTGCACCGGACGGTATCTTTACCCGACCTTGCTCTTGGCCTTATTCTCTTTTGTTGCGGGTTGGTAATCGCCTATGCGATAGCGGTGATAGTGTCGTCTCTATCGTTTTATTTTTTGAACGCATCGGCGTTTCCTGAAATATCCGCCAGGACGATTGATTTCTACACCCGTAATCCTCACAGCATTTATCGCGGTGGTCTGCGGGTGGTCCTGTTCTTTATTGTCCCGCTCGTGTTTGTATCCAGCATACCCTCAAGTACCATATTGCGCGGAGTGGAATTTCAGTACGTATTTCTTGGTATTGGTCTTGCGGCGATTTTTTTGTGCATGGCTATTATAGTATGGAATAAAATGATACGATATTATTCATCGGCGAGCAGTTAAAAATTATGGAACCCATCATTTCCGTACAAAACATAACCAAGCACTATCAGGTGCACAAAAAAGAAGAAGGGCTTAGAGGAAGTTTGAAGTCGCTATTCAAGAGAAATTATACTACTGTCAAAGCAGTGGATGATGCTTCTTTTGAATTGCATGCGGGAGAGCTGGTCGGGTTTATCGGGCCAAATGGCGCGGGCAAGACCACGACGCTGAAAATGTTGAGCGGGCTTTTGTATCCTACCTCCGGGGAGATTAACATCCTCGGATTTCGGCCGTATGAGAAAAAAACAGATTTTCTTAAAACAATCAGTTTTGTCATGGGGCAGAAAAACCAATTGTGGTGGGATATTCCGGCAATTGAGAGTTTTAATTTGAACAAAGAGATTTACGAAGTGCCGGAAAAAAGATACCGCGAAGTGGTGGATGAGCTGATTGAGCTTCTTGATCTGAAAAATGTAATCCACCAGCAGGTGCGGCGATTGAGCTTGGGCGAGCGGATGAAGTGCGAGCTGGTGGCGGCTCTTGTATACACGCCCAAAGTATTGTTTCTTGATGAGCCGACGCTCGGACTTGACGTGGTCATGCAGAAAAAGATCCGCGAGTTTATCAAAACGTACAATAAAAAATACGGCGCCACCGTGATTCTCACCTCGCACTATATGGACGACGTGGAGGAGATCTGCGACCGCATCATCATGATTGACCACGGCAAACTGATGTTTGACGGCGCAATCAGCAAACTCGTGCAGACATATGCGAACCATAAAACGCTCGTAGTGATATTCAACAGCCGGGTGGAGCGAAGCGATTTGGAACTACTCGGCGAGGTAAAAGAATTTGAATACCCGCGCGCGGTAATTCATGTGCCGCGTGAAAAAACATCAACCGTTGCCGCCCAGCTTCTCCAGAAATTTGACATAGACGACCTCAACATCAACGAACCAGAACTTGAAGATATTATTAGGGTGTTGTTTGCCCGGGTAAGCCCATAATCTCTTATTCGTAGCGCGAATTTGATTCTTAACAAACTCCTGACGATCGTCACAGGATTGTTAAGAATAGAGGAAGTGGCACTTTTCTTAGAAATCTAGTATGATCTGACCATGGGCGAGATTACGCATATTCCGGTTGTGTTTGATAAAAGCCATTTGCTTACGATTGGCGGGCGGCTGTATGCGACTCATTTGGATTTGATCCGGGAGCTGGTGTCAAACGCATACGATGCTGACGCGACTCTGGTGCGTATTGAAATCGGAGCGGAGCATATTGCGGTTGCGGATAACGGAAGCGGTATGGATGAGAGCGGGCTGCGTCAGTATTTTACGATCGGATCGCAGGAAAAACGGGAACATATGGTCTCATCTTTTTTTCATCGCAAGCGCATCGGCGAGTTTTGAATCGGCAAGTTTTCGGTGCTGACCGTGGCGGATCGGTTTGTGATTGAAACGCAATCCCACGAAAAACGATTTCGCGCCCGGCTGGTTTTTGACGCGCACGAATGGGGCAGTGACGCGGAAAATTGGCATGTTCCCTGCGAGATATTACCCTATGATCCGGCGCGTCCTGGCGGGACCACGGTGATACTTGAAAAAATAAAAAAGTCGCTTGAGCACGGGCATGTTGTCCGCCACATCCGCGAGCGCTTGCCGCTGGGCAAAGACGACTTCCGGATTTTTGTCAATGGAAGCGAGATTGCCGCGGCCACCATTCCCGGCAAACGTTTTCCCATTTCTTTTACGACACCGTTTGGCGCGGTTGAGGGGGAGATTATTCTTGCAAACATTGCGCTTACCCAGCGGACAGCCGCTGATGCCGGGATTACAATTCGCGTCAAACAGATTGCCGTGACCAAAAGTTTGTTCGGTTTTGAAGCATCGCACACGCTTAGCATCAATCGGGTGCGCGGGTCTGTAAACGCGGATTTTCTTCCCATTACATCAAGCCGTGACAGTATTTTGCAGGATTCCGAGGAGTATCGCGTCTTCTACGAAAAGATGCAGGCGGAGGTGCGAAAAGTTTTGCGCGAGGTGCGATCTCTATCAGCTGAAAAAGAAAATATCCAGGCGTCGCGGGTGCTTCGCGATGCATTGGACAATATCGGCCGCGCGTTTAAAAAAAATCCGGAGGCCGTCGCGGATATGGGCGAGCCGCCAGTCGGATTTGCATCTACCGGAGGAGCCGGAGAGCAAGAGGGCTACGTGGTTTCTAAAGCGCAATTTGTTGATGGGGATGGAACAGGCGGAATGCCCGACATGCTCCGGGATGCAGAAGATCAACCGGTGCCCGACAGCAAAAAACCTCTACGCCGCCGCCATGCGGTTCTTTCAAGTCGCGCGATTATCCGCAAGATGCGGTTTCAAAACCTGGGCATCGTGTGCCGTATGGAGCGATTCGGACCGAAGTACCCGCCGAGTTTTCTTGAACAGGGAGTTATTTTCCCCAACATTGACCACCCGCTGTACCTGAAGCAGATGAATAGTCCTGTGTTACTCCGGATGTTCGTATCAACCCTTATTGCAAAAGAATTGGCGCTTAAAAAACATCCGCACGATGCCGATGCTGCCTTTACCTTTCAGCACCAACTGCTCACCGACGCCTTTCGCGACGTGCGGCGGTTGGGGTGATAAAGGACACGATCAGTTGACAAGAGATTGTATATTTGTGTAGGATTGAAATATGAAAATTCTTGATATGATAATGTGCGTGCTTTGTTCTGCCCCCCTTCGCATGGTGAGGTGGTTTAGGCTTGTGCATTATGAATATTCATAGATTCAGTTGACAAGAATATTTTAGAAGCAATCAGCCATAACCTCCTCGCCTACACGAGGAGGTTATCTTTTGGATTGGAGAATAGTCGTCAACATGGTTGATCAAAGCATGACGACTATTCTCCAGGTCAAAAAGAAAGGCCTGGGTAGGTTCTTTACCAATATAAAAAGGAGAAGACATCCATGACTACAGCTAACGTCCATTCCGAGATGCTTGGAGTATTCAGAATAAATTTCTCTAACGAGGTAGTATCGCTTGATCAAGAGAAACACATCAAACCCCTTGAGCGGGTGCTTAACGATAAATGGCTCCCGATCGTACGCGAGGATTATTGGCGCATGTACGAACAGAATTTCGCGATGAAACATTGGGGTGTCCCCTCGCTCATGGTTCGCTTTGATATGCCTCCGATAAGCGCGGGGAATATGTTCGTGCTACCGGATGGAGACACGATTCCCTCGTTTTATGAGATAGAAGGGAATCCGGCGGGGCAGGGAATCACGGCGCTTAGAGACGAGTCGTTTATTGCGCGAGTGGCACGCAGTCTCATTGAACTTGGTATCCATAGATTGCGTTACGGATTTCTGCCATCACGGACTGAACAGTTGGGTGACCTCAATGTTTTTATGAAGGCGCTCCGTAAGTATGGAATTGCGACACAGTACAGGATTATTATCCCCACAATCGTGTCTCCTGTTCCTTTATGGCTTCGTGCCGGAGAAGAAGATCTCGAACTAATCGCACCACATACCGAATGTTGCGTGCTTCTTCACCGAGATGGCGGCGGGCATAAGAGGTATCTACAGCAACTTACAGGCGCGAAACTGCTCGCAGAGTGCAAGATTGCGATCGCGAGACAATTTCCCGGTGGGTTCGCATTAAAACCCATACGAGGATGGGGAGCTCGTAATATGGAGATCTGGTGCCCGCTTCCCGAATACAAAAGGAGTGCGAGCACTTTTACCCGTATGGAGTTGGCCATTGATTCTATCATGCAAAGAGGGCGGCAACACGAATATCTTATACAGCCCTTTATCGGACCGCAGATTATCGAGAAGAAGTGGTTTCGGATATGGCGCATCTTCGCGATGTTTACGCCAACTGGGTATAAGATCGTTGGGGGATATTGGAATCAGCGAACAACCGTAAAAGGACATGGCGCAAGCGATGCCATTGTGGGACCGATAGTCATGGTATAGAATAAAAAACGGGTGGGGTTTTCTCCACCCGCCTTGATTTTAAAAGGGTCAAAAGGGTACAATAGGAGAAGCTAACATCCTAAAAATTATATGAGTATATCTACACCTTATACGTTGATGATTCATGGAGGCGCGGGTGTGCTTGGAGATAAAAACAATGAGCAGAGAATGGACTATAAAAAGAGCATTGTCGCAGTTTTGACTCGCGGTGAAGAATTACTTCAAAAAGGAGCCAGCGCAATAGACGTGGTTGAACAATGTGTCTCGCTCCTTGAAGACGATCCCCTTTTTAATGCGGGGCGCGGTGCCGTGCTGACCGAAGACGGAAAAATTGAATGCGATGCCGCAATCATGGATGGTCGCCTACTTGCCGCGGGCGCAGTCGCCGGAGTAAAAAATATCAGAAATCCTGTCCAACTGGCGCGATGCGTAATGGAGCGCAGCGAACATGTCATGCTCATCGGCGAGGGAGCGACAAAGTTCGCGCAGCAATGTAATATCGCAAGAGAGCCCGATGATTATTTTATAACGGAAATGAGGACAAAGCAGTTGCGGGAAGCGCAAAAACGAAAGCGGGTAGTGTGGGATAAGGATTCGTTGGGGAAAAAATTCGGAACTGTGGGGGCAGTCGCCTATGATCATGCGGGCAATCTTGCGGCAGCGACATCAACTGGCGGGATCGTCAATAAAAAGTATGGACGAGTCGGCGACTCTCCCATAATCGGAGCAGGGACATATGCGGATAATAAGACGTGCGCGGTTTCCGCCACGGGCTACGGGGAGCAACTTATAAAAATAGTAATTGCCAAAACGATTGCCGATCTCATCCGCTACAGTAATCTTGATGCGCAGATCGCCGCGGAAGCGGGGATCCGCTATCTTTCAGAACGGGTTAATGGATTAGGAGGAGTGATTGTCATTGACAGGCAAGGTCGTTGCGGAGTCGCTCACTCAACTCCAGAAATGATTTATGGATCGGTACGCGAGAATCATGACGTCTGCTTTACATCAGAAAAAACATGACCTCAACACATAAATTCGTTGTCTTGCTGAATAAAAAGATTGAATCCGGCGTGGCGCTCAATGCCGCGGCGCATATGGCGGCATGTCTTGCGGCACGCGCCAACGAAGAAGAGCGATCCACCATGACGTTCGTTGATTATCAGGATGCCGATGGCAACAAGCACCCCACATCTGCTCTGTCGCTTATTGTTTTGCAAGCCAACAACTCAAATCAAATCCGTCAGGCACGGCCGATAACAATCGAGAAAGGAATGCTCCACACTGATTTTCTTGAATCAATGACCAAAGACACGTATGTGGAGCAAATGGAGCGAACAAAGCAACTCAAAGAAAATGGTCTTGAGTATTGGGGACTCTGCTTGTTTGGGAAAAAAGAAGAGGTGGATTCCATCACAAGGAAGTTCAATCTGTGGAGGCGTTAAGGTACTATGTGACCAAAATTCACCAAAAGATTTTTCCTATATTTGACATACACACGCATGATGTGTATCATTGGTTTTATGAACAAAACAATCACTCGAAAACGCGTGAATATCACCCTTCCGCAAAAAACGCTTCAATTAATTGAACGCGTGGCGGCAAAAGGGGATCGGAGTCGTTTTCTTGATGAAGCAGTACACTTTTATGTGAAAGAGGCCGGGCGCAAGAATCTCCGAGCGCTTCTGCGCGAAGGCGCGTCCGTGCACGCACAGCGCGATCTTGGTTTGGTGGAAGAGTGGTTTCCATTAGAACAAGAAGTATGGCGAGAAAACAAAAAGAAGAAATAACGCCGAGACGCGGGGAAGTTTATCTGGTAAATTTTGATCCGACAATCGGATCGGAAATCAAGAAAACGCGACCGGCTCTGGTTATCCAAAATAATATCGCAAACGCGCATAGTCCGGTGGTTATCGTCGCAGCCATCACGTCCCGATTTGAAGAACGGCTCTATCCTACGGAAGTTTTTATCCAAAAAGGAGAAGCAGGATTGCCGCGTGATTCTGTGGTGCTTTTAAGTCAGATTCGTTCTGTTGACAAAGGACGTTTTCTGAAACGACTTGGTAATCTTGAAGACATAAGTATGACGCGCGTGAATCATGCACTGGAAATCAGCTTGGGGATTTTAGAGATTTAAGAGAAGTCTACTAATCATACCGAAGATGAGTTTCTTGGTGAAGATTCTTTTTAAAAAAATTCAAACCTGTATGCCATATACGAAAGAAGATAAATTGCATATTGTGACGGCTGTTGCCGTGATTCGAAGAGACGACGGGCGTATTCTTCTCCTGAAGCGTCGGGATGACGAGACCGTATATCCTGGCTGTTATACATTTCCTGGCGGCAAGGTTGAGGACAATGATACGCTTTGCCAAACGCTTTATAAAGAAGTAAGAGAGGAGTGCGGGGTTGCATAAACTTCCCCATGTTGGTGTTGAGGCAGAGTTTATAAAAGTCGAGAGAATTTATAGTTCCCAACGCGACCTGACACCTTACTTTCTTGATACCGACCAAGTTGATTTTAGAAAACCGAGCTCATAATGCTGCGCCAATTCATCAAAGGAAGAGTGTACGTCTTCATAGACGCCGAAAACGTATTTTACGCCCAGCGCACCTTGGGTTGGAAGATTTCCTATGAAAAATTGCTCCAGTATTTCAAGCGCGAATGCGGAGAGGGGGTAAAATGCTTCATCTACAGCGGCAAAGACGAGCACAACACCAAGCAGAAAAAGTTTCTCGACATGCTTGAAATCAACGGCTATGTCGTGCGCACCAAAGTAGTCAAGCGGATCAAAGACCATGAAGGCGGCTATAAGTGGAAAAATAACCTTGATATCGAGCTTGCCTTGGAGATGATGGAGACGCTGGACAAATATGATACCGCAATTCTCGTATCCGGCGACAGCGATTTTGCCACACCCGTTGATAAAGTTAAAGAACGGCCCAAGTGGGTAATCGTGATGTCCACCCGCGGTCATATTTCCCGAGAATTGCTTGAGCGGGCAAAGTATATTGATCTCCGGAAGATAAAGGATGAGATAGCTCAAACAGAGCAATAAAAAAATCTGGCGCTGCCCCGAAAGGCACGCCAGAGTGTTATCACATTGTGTAGTATAACAAAATGCTTGATATTGTCAAGAGGGTCAAACAACGCTTAACTGTGGATAACTTTACGACTATGGAAATAAAAATTTTGCAAAATCAGATTACGCGAAAGGAGTTGGCTGCAATGGCAGAGCAGCAGTTTGGGGAGTGGATCAAGGGAGTGGTGGATGTGGAGCAAGGGGTGATGGCGATCGGGGGAGAGTTGCATGCGGATATGGAGGCGGTGCTGCTTGAGCAGGGGTCTCGGCAGAAAGACGTGTGGGGGATTAATTTGTATCCGGACAAAGAGGGTGAGGAATGGATTGAGTTTAATTCCATGATCAATGTGCGGCCTTTGAGCGGGAATCGGTCGCGGGGAGTGGAGGATCAGGAGACGCAGGAGAAGATCAGGACGGTTGTTAAAAGATGGATAATAAACTGATTTATATGAAGGATATGGTAATTCATGAACCCAATGGCTTGCTTCATCAAAAGAGTGATCCGGTTGAAGATTTTGCAGAAGTGAAGCGAATCGTGGATGATCTTTTGATCACGATCAAGAGGTGGACGCGGTCGCGATGGTGGTGTTGGTGGCTTGGCATCGCGGCTCCGCAAATTGGTTTTATGCGAAGAGTGATTGTATTGCGGAGAGGATGGAACCGATATGCGGTGATGGTGAACCCCGCCATTGTTGAAAGAAAAATTCCGGTTCCCTATATCGAAGGATGTTATAGCGTAGACGGGAGGTATATTGTGAAAAGGCATCTATGGGCAAAAGTGCGCTATCAGGATATATCTGGTGCGTGGCGCGAAATGGTCATCATGGGTCCCAGCGCTATTTACCAAGAGATCGATCATCTCAATGGTGTTCTTATTTCTCAAATCGGTGTGCGGGTTTTATGATATCTCTTGTAGTACTGTATAGAGTGATGTGGTATAATATGCACGAGATAAAGTTTTCCACCGTGAGCATCGTGTCGTTGCTTGGTCTTCGATAGTTTTTAATAAATTTAAAAAATTTTCTATGAGTACACAACAAGAAAGAGAAGTGGAGGCTCGCTATGATATTCTTTTTTCCACTCCGTGGATTATCCGCGATGGGCCCGGCATGCAGGTCAACAAGACGGATCTGATAAAATATTTTCACGAGCTGTGCGAGATTTTCGGCCAACAAATCAAGGAGTTTGAATCACTGAAGCGCCAGGCAACCAAAGCCGAGCAGAAAAGATTGCAGACACTCCTTGCCCTGACGCTTGAGGCGCAAGAGTTGTTGTATGATGATGAAGAATGATGAACCCAGAGCACGAGGCTTTACCTTGGTTGAACTTTTGGTGGTGATCAGCATCATCAGCTTGCTGGCAAGCATTGTTTTTGCGAGTTTGAACAGCGCACGTGAAAAAGCAAGAATTGCGCAGGCGATCAGCAATGCCGATGCGTTGAGAATGGCAACGGAATTTTATAATGATCAGATGGGGTTTTATCCTCCGGATACCGGCAGGGGATGGGATCCGGGATTTGTCCGCGCACTTCCATGGAATCCGGATACAGGAGCTACGACAATTCCTGCATGCGGGCAATGTCCGGCCGGGTGGGATGTCATTGTGCAACAGAAGTGGAATGGGCCGTATCTTGCGAGCTGGCCGCGCTTTACTCCGTGGGACGGAAAATTTGACTATAATTACTGGCCGACTGGCGCATCGCGATACGGCTGCACCATATCTCCCGGCGTGTATATCGGTGTCCAACGCGATTATGCCGATGCAAATCCCATCACTCCGGCAGCGGAACAGATAATGGTTGATCAACGTCTGGATGGAGACGGTTGCGTCAATGGAGAAGCTCAAATCATACTTTTTCGGTTATGAGCGAGCAACCGGACAACCGAACCAAACTTCTGCGCCAAATTCGCGATGAGGTGTGGAATTTCAAAGAATCGCCGCTCTATAGCGAACGGGTACGCAATCGCGCATACCCGGTGATCGGGGAGGGCAGCCATGATGCAGGGATTATGTTTATCGGCGAGGCGCCCGGCAGAACTGAAGCCCAGACCGGCAGGCCGTTTGCGGGCGCTGCGGGAAAGCTGCTGGATGAGTTGCTCGCATCAATCGGCATTCCGCGCACTGATGTCTACATTACAAATATCGTAAAAGACCGGCCTCCTCAAAACCGCGATCCGCTGCCAGAGGAAATTGCGCTCTATGCTCCGTTTCTCGACCGGCAAATCGAGATTATCCAACCCAAAATTATCGTGTTGCTGGGTCGCCACTCCATGCGTACTATTTTGGAAAAATTCGGGCTTGACGCCATGATCGGTCCCATCAGCCGTCTGCACGGTACCGTGCTTGATGCCGAGGCACCGTACGGAAAAGTTACTATTATACCCATGTACCATCCGGCCGCGGCGCTGTATAACCCAGAACTGAAGCAAGATTTGCTCGTTGCTTTTCAAGGTTTGAAAAAGTTGGTGGAATAACAGCCAGCTTATTGAACGTGAACCGATAGATGCCGGTTTCCGCCGCAGGGTTCACTGCATGAGCCATCGCGCTTAAGTAAGCTGCCCCATTTGATACGCGGTATTTGGTTAAGCTCGTTGTTGTGGTACTTGTGAATGACTATGAATGATAATGAGTGTGCTTCGTACAACCAACGCATGTACTACTCAAGAAAGAGCAGGAGATACATCGCAAGAACGCCGAACGCAATTCCTAAAATCTCGTAGAAGAGATTTTTTCTTTCCGCACTTTTATGCAATTCGGGAACAAGGTCGGAACTTGCGATATAAATGAACACACCGGCAGCAAAGGGTATCGCGCTTTGGGCGAGCGTTTCCGAAACAGAGCCGAAAATGAGCACAAGTATGGCACCAAGCACCGACGTCAATGCGGAAAGAAAGTTATAAAAGAGCGCAGTACTCCTTTTATATCCTGCATACATGAGTACTCCGAAGTCGCCTATTTCCTGTGGGATTTCGTGGAGGATGATGGCAAGCGTAGTGGCGATGCCAATCTCGACTCCAACGAGATAGCTTGCTCCGATAATAATTCCATCAAGGAAGTTGTGGAACCCGTCGGAGATAAGGATAAGCGGGCCGAGATGTTTTGCCCCCCCCGATTTTTCAGTTTTATGTAAGATGTTCTCTGCTGGTTGGTGGTGCCAACGAAGATACTTCTCTAAGATAAAGAATGATACAATGCCGATCGTCAGGAGAAACGATGTAAACGCGCTATTGTTTGTCTCTTCAAACGCTTCAGGGATGAGATGAAAGAATGCGTCTCCTAAAAGCGCGCCGACTGCCAGAGGGATCAGGAAAACAAACGCTTTGCGCAAGCGATCCTCCCGCAGAGAAATACCAAAAACTCCCGCAAACGACACGAGGCTTACGAGAATAACACTTGATAGAATATAGAGTGTGGTGCTCATAAGATAATAGATGCGAATAGCTCGTATTTGTTATAGCAGCAAACTATCTGAAACCGTTTACGTTGTCAAATTAGTTGCAAGTAATTCGCATTTGAGATATACTGGGCTTATGCAAAAATCAAAGCACGTTGATTTTCAAAATACCCTACGCAGGGCAGGATACAGAGCAACCTTTGCCAGAATCGCGGTTTTGACAATGCTTGAACGGGTCAAAAAGCCCGTAAGCCCGCATACGGTTATTGCCGAGCTTGGAAAGGAGATTGATCAGGCCACCATTTATCGCATACTCAAGGCGTTGAAGAAATCCGGCATTATCCGGCAGGTTGATTTTCGGCATAACCACCCCCACTACGAGCTTGCGGATATGCAAGACCACCATCATCTCATCTGCCTTTCATGCGGTCTTTCCGAAGAAATTCTCGGGTGCGACGTGGATTCAATGCGCCAGTCGATGCTGGCCCAGGCAAAACAATTCGGCGAGGTAAGCGAGCATTCTCTTGAGTTTTATGGCATATGTAAAAGGTGCCTGAGAAAGAGATAGCTGTAGTTATGCCCTTTCTTGTTCGGGCGGAATAAGGTAAACTTCAACTCATGAATCTTGCGGAGGAGATCAAAAAATTTTTTAAAGGGGAAGTTGACGACACTCCGGCGACTTTAGATACGTACAGCCGCGATGCGAGCGTATTTCATATTCAGCCGCATCTGGTGGTGTTTCCGAAAGATGTTGATGACGTAAAAAATCTTGTCTCGTACGCGAGTGCGGCGCGCAAGAACGGTGCAAACATTTCACTGACTGCGCGGGCTGCGGGTACGGATATGAGCGGGGGGCCGCTTACCAAATCAGTTGTGGTGGAATTCACCAAATATCTGCATGAATTTAAAGAGATGGGCGAGGACTATGCGGTTGTAGAGCCGGGCATGTATTATCGCGATTTTGAAAAAAAGACGTTTGAGCGGGGACTGCTTATGCCAAGTTATCCGGCATCGCGTGAAATATGCACGGTCGGCGGCATGGTTGCGAATAATTCGGGCGGGGAGAAAACGCTTCTCTACGGTAAGACCGAGCAATATGTTGAAGAGCTGAACATGGTGCTTGCAGACGGCAATGAATATGTTTTCCATGCGCTGTCTCCCGCAGAGCTCGCGGAAAAAAAGTATCTCAATACATTCGAAGGAGAAGTGTACCGCAAAATGTCAGCGCTGATTGAAGAAAACCGCGATGCCATCACTGCCGCAAAACCGCAGGTGACGAAAAACTCATCCGGATACTTTCTGTGGAATGTGGTTGATCCGGCGGCGCAGACGTTTGATCTTGCGCAATTGATCGTGGGCTCGCAGGGGACGCTTGGGTTTATCACAAAAATTAAATTCAAGTTGGTTCGTCCAAAACCCTGCTCGCGTCTGCTGGTTATTTTTCTCAAAGATATTGCCCAGCTTGCGGGTCTGACAAAACAGGTGCTTGCATGCAAACCGGAAAGCTTTGAGTCGTACGACGACAACACACTTCGCATCGCCATCCGATTTTTTCCGGAGATTCTTAAGCGGATCAAGGGGAATATTTTCCGGCTTGCGCTCAGTTTGCTGCCGGAGGCGTGGATGCTTCTTCGCGGAGGCGTGCCAAAGCTTGTCCTACTTACGGAGTTTACGGCCGATACGCGGGAAGAGGCGGATATGCGGGCGCATGCCGCAGAGCAACAACTCAAAAAGGCATACCCGTCCTTGAAGATGCGTGTGACCCGCAGTGACGAGGAAACCCAGGAGTTCTGGCTGATCCGGCGCGAGAGTTTCAATCTGCTTCGCCACCACGTGCGGGGTCTGCGCACGGCACCGTTCATTGACGACCTGTCCGTGCGGCCGGATCTTCTGCCGGAGTTTTTACCCAAGCTGTACGATATTTTAGGCTGCTATAAACTGCTCTACACCGTTGCCGGCCATGTAGGCGACGGTAATTTTCACATTATTCCATTGATGGATTTTCGCGATCCCAAAATCAAGGATACCATCGCCAACCTTTCCAAAGAAGTATACGCTCTGGTCGTGCAGTACAAAGGATCCATTACCGGTGAGCACAACGACGGCCTGATCCGCACCCCGTTCGTGAAAGAGGAGTTCGGAGAAAAAATGTACCGGCTCTTTGAGGAAACCAAAAAAATCTTCGATCCCGACAACATCTTCAACCCCGGCAAAAAAGTCGGTGCCACGCTTGAGTACGCCCTCGCGCATCTGGATATAGAGACGAAAGATTAAGATGTTATCCCCTATGAGCACCAAGAGATCACTCTTAACAATCATCTGACGATCGTCAATAGTTTGTTAAGAATAGAAAGTTTGTTATATGTTTCGTAATATGCGTAAAACCACCATTACACAATTTATTATTGAAAGATTGTATGAGGCAGATGAGGCAACAAATGCCCTGTTTCCGAGGAAATGGGAACATAGACGCTTTGCACAAATGCTCTTGGGTCTAGACTCGCGTCGAAAAATAAAACCGGGAACAATTTCCTCGATTTTATCGCGGCTGAAACAACAAGGTCTGGTAGAAGGAACCGGATCTACACGCAATACGTTGTGGCGGGTGACACAAAAAGGAAAAAGATGGCACGAGGATCAACAGAAAAAAGTAATTCTGCCCAAGTCTGACGGCATAACGCGATTAGTTATTTTTGATATTCCTGAATACGAACGAAAAAAGAGAAATGCCATTCGGGCACAACTCGTCAGTTGCAGTTTCCGACAGTTGCAAAAAAGCGCATGGATCGGTACATGCCCGTTGACCGAGGATTTCATTACACTTCTTGATGAATTGGAACTCAAAGGCAAAGTCCATATTTTCAGTGTGCGCGGGAAGGGCACGATAGTAGATATTTGATTCTTAACAAACTTATGACGATCGTCAGTTTATTGTTAAGAATAAGATTCTGGAATTTGGGAGTAAGTTTTTTTCTTTTTTAGGTCTCATGCTATACTTTACCCATGCCTGAAGAAAAGAACCAGTATCTTCATGAGGTGGTGATTACTGCGATCGTCTATAAGGGCGAGCAGTATTTGATTATGCGGCGGTCTCCGGGCAAGAAACGGTTTCCTGGCATGTGGACGGTGCCGGGCGGGAAGCTTGAGACTAACGATTACACTTCTAGGCCAAAAGAAACTCCAGAGTATTGGTACAACGTGCTGGAACATACGTTGCGCCGCGAAGTGCGGGAGGAGGCCGGGATTGAGATTACGGATATTGAGTACGTGACCAGTTTGGCTACCGTGCATGCTGACGGCAACCCTTCAATTGTGATCTCCTGCATGGCGGCGTACGCGTGGGGCGACATCGCGCTACAGCCGGAAGAGTCCACCGAGTACGCATGGGTAACGCTGGAGGAAGTAAAACAATACGACCTTATCGGCGGCATTTACGAGGAACTGCTGATCGCCTCACAGCGGAGAAAGGGGTTGAAAGGAGAGTGGAAGCGGATGGAGTAGCGGGGCTTGCTTTTTTATTGGCAGGGGTGTATACTATGTTCAATGTAAGGTTCTCAACGGTTTTTCCCTAATCTATGGGGTTCCGTCGTGAAGATCTGGTAAAGCCAGACAAAGCCAGACACGGGCGGGATGGCATAAGGGGTGAGAAAGCCATTAGTTGAAGAGAGGTCGTCTTACAAAGTAGTGTTTTTAAGCATATATCACAATGGCAAAGAAATTGTATGTCGGAGGTCTGTCTTACAGCACGACCGAAGACACCTTGAAGGATGCGTTTAGCCAGGCCGGAGCGGTCGAGACCGCAACCATCATCATTGATCGCATGTCCGGGCGCTCAAAAGGATTCGGTTTTGTCGAAATGACAACCGATGAAGAAGCGCAGGCAGCGATCGAGATGTGGAACGGCAAAGAGCTTGATGGCCGCACCTTGACCGTAAACGAAGCACGCCCGATGGAGGCACGCCCACCTCGGCGCGACTTCAACGACCGCGGTGGCAACCGTGGAGGAGGCGGTTTTGGCGGAGGACGCCGCGACAGCAACTGGTAATCCTTCTTGGATTTTCCGGAAAAACATCCCGAGCGATCGGGGTGTTTTTGGTTTGCTGCATAAGTTCACCTACATATTGGACTCTCTGGTCGAGTCCAAGAAATGAGAATCTTTAACGTCTATCGTGGAGTAAAAGGATTTGTCACGCGGTACCATGACGCATTACGCTATGCGTCTATGATTACACCCAAAGCTCTGAAGCAAGCCCGCATACTCGCATTCCTGGAGAGACGCGGCATCAAGACAACCATGGAGGCATGTGAGATCAAGCGCTCCACCCTGTATCTGTGGAAAAAACAGCAGAAACAAGGAAAAGGATTGATTGAGGCACCCAACGAACGCTCCAGAACGCCCAAGGTCAAACGAAACCGATTGTGGCCGATACAGAATTACGTCTGAAATCAAACAGCAACGCGATCTTCATCCCAACGATGAATGCCCATGGTGAACGATTCAACCGTACTGAAAGACCGCACTGAGGGCTTAATCTGAAATCCCCCGTGCAGTTTATGCTCACTGCTCAATTACGGGATAAGTCCAATGTGAGGTGGACGGATACAAGGAGTTGCCGAAGATACTTACCAGTGGTATAGTGGTGATGGCGTTTTTGTTTTGATCGCGGACTATGAATACAAACAAAACGGATTATGCGACTGGGTGGCTGATTGGGTTTTTTGCGGGGATCTTTCTGATCCCGGTGCTTATTAATATCGGCAATCAGGGGCATCCGGCGCTCAAGAGCTATCCGGTGCTTTTGGCGGCACCGTGGGTTGTGGCTTTTTCGATCGTGTTTGGCGTGCGGCTTGGGAAATTTCTGGCGCGGTTCCTTCCGGTATTTGACCAGTTGAGCAGATTTGGCGCGGTCGGCATTCTCAACACCTCAATTGATTTTGGCATCCTGAATTTATTCAGTTTGCTGACTGGCGCCACTGCCGGTATTATCATCGGCGGATTCAATATCCCAGGCCAAGCACTCGCGATTACCAACAGCTACTTCTGGAACAAGTACTGGGTATTCAGACAAAGCGGAGAAAACCAACAGGAGCAGGATCTGGTGAAATTTCTCACCGTCACGATCATCGGACTCATACTCAACAGCACGCTTGTCGTGATCGCAACCACCTATATTACCCCGCCATTGGGCCTTGCCGGCGCAACCTGGCTCAACATTGCCAAAATCTTTGTAACTCTCTTTACGCTCGTCTGGAACTTTACGGGCTATAAATTTTTCGTGTTTGCTTCAAAAACCAGTCCTGCCAAGCCCGCTGCTTCTTGACAAAGTCGCTTGAATGAATCATGCTAACCGACAGATATTTATTATAGAGTCAACAAAGGAGGAGAGTTGCCATGGACTTTCGGGCGATTAAATTAACGTTACGATATTTAGGAGCGACCATTTTGTTGATTGTGTTCATAGGGCTCTATTCTTATTGGTTGGATAATATATGGTTGCCGCGTCAACTTGAAGATCCGATTATACAACAAATGATGGAAGAGAATTTTCGGAAAAACACAACCGGATTTTATTCCGCTAAGTAGGGACTTTGTTGCCAACACTCATTTTTTAAGACGCCTCGCGCGTCTTTTGCTTTTTGTGTAGTTTTCCTGCTATGCTTGGCTCATGAGCGAACAGGTACTCTATCGCAAATATCGCCCAAAAAGCTTTGACGAAGTGGTGGGGCAGGAGCATGTGATCGGTGCGCTTATGAACGCGGTAAAAATGAACCGCGTTGCGCACGCATATCTTTTTTCCGGCCCGCGCGGAGTGGGCAAGACCACGAGCGCACGCCTGCTTGCCAAAGCATTAAATTGTACCGGCACGGAAAGGCCGTGCAACAAATGTCAGTCGTGCGAAGATTTTAATCAAGGCCGCTCCATGAACCTGATTGAAATAGACGCGGCATCCAACCGCGGCATAGATGAGATCCGCGAGCTTCGCGACAGCGTCCGCTTTGTGCCCACGAGCGGCGATCACAAAGTGTATGTTATAGACGAGTGCCACATGCTCACGCGCGACGCATGGAATGCATTTTTGAAAACACTTGAGGAGCCACCGGCGCACGCCATATTCGTGCTTGCCACCACGGATATTGAAAAAGTGCCGGCTACCATTATCTCCCGCACCCAGCACTACGATTTCCGCAGGCCGCGCATTGCCGAGCTTACCGGCCGCCTACAAAAGATGGCCAAAAGCGAGGGCGTGGCGCTCGACGATACCGGCAGCCGGCTGATCGCGCTTGCGGCCGAGGGTTCGTTTCGCGACAGCGAAAGCATACTCGGCCAGATCATGGCCGTGGAAGATAAAAAAATTACTGCGCAAGAGGTGGAGGAGATTCTAGGATTGCCCCGCCGCCAGTCAATCAAAAAACTATTTGAGCTCGTCCTGGACAAAGACGCGCCTGCAGCCCTCAAACTCATTGCCGACTTGAGCGATGCCGGTTACGACCCTGCCTACATGCAAAAACTTCTCCTCCAATACTACCGTGCGGCCCTGTTTCTCAAAGCCGACCCAAAACTCCAGCCCATCATCGCCGAAGACCTGCTCCCGGAAGAGCTCGAAACCATCTCCGCTCGTGTCCCCAATTTCGCTCCCGGCGAAATCTCCCGCGCCCTTGCCGTCATCTTCGACAACATCCAACGCTTCCGCAAAACCCCCATCCCGCAACTTCCCTTAGAGCTTACCGTCTTGGAGTTGATCGGGGGGAAAAAGAGTGGTACAAATTAAAAGAATGAGAATTTATTGCGGGATCGTCTAATGGCAGGACTCCGCCCTTTGAAGGCGGCTATCTAGGTCCGAATCCTAGTCCCGCAGATTTTCAAAACATGATTAAATCATCAGACAAAATTAGTGAATTTCCTGATCAATTTAATAAATTGGCTTTCTCATCCCGTTTTTAAAAAATAGCCCCAACATTGTCCCATAGCCCCAAATCTAAGTCAAAAGTATGTGCTATTGCGCTCCCTCCTCGCATCTGCTATACTACATGTGTGCTTGTGGGGCGTCAGCCCTATTCGGCTAATTCATAAGCCGACGGCAGGCACATCAAAAAGACCGCTATATGGCGGTATTTTTTTGTGCTGGCGAAAATTCAAGAAATCTGTTACCGTACTGGTATGCTCAGAAACTACATTACAGGTAAAACGGCAGTATTCAGATGCGTCCAATATCTACTTCTCCCAAAAGACACTTGGATGGCGCATTGATTTCAAAAAATTGATCGAGTATTTCAAACGGGAGAGCAATCTCTATCGCATCATCTTTTATAGAGCGATCAATCCTGATAATGAGTGGGAACGGCGATTTCATGATTTTCTCGAAATTGTCGGATATACGGTCAAGCACAAGAAAATCAAATTTATCAAAGATAAGACCGATCAGGAGCGCGGAGGACATCACAAAGGCAACATTGATGTTGATCTTACTATTGATGCGGTTCACCTGCGGGACGAGTATGATTCTTTTATCCTCCTTTCCGGTGATGGAGATTTTGAATCATTGCTTAAATATTTGAAAGCATACAAGAAACGCTGCATCATCCTGTCTACGAAAAGCCATGTCTCAATTGAACTCATTCGTCAGGCGAAGTTCATCGATTTCAAGAAGATCAAAAGTGAAATCGCGTTCCCATAAAACGAAATTTCCCCGACTTTCGTCAGGGAATGCCTGGTTCTGTTCTACCGTAATAGAACGATGTTATTATAGCAAAAAAGGCAAAATCATGTCAAGCGTGGCTATATAGTTTGACAACTTATCTGTTGCAAATGAAAATAGTGATGGTCTTGTGTATGATGAAATCGAAATATTTATAATGCTTGCACGAACTATTACCTTTGTTATGCAAAAGGAGTTAAATTCTACGGAAGGTTTTAATGAATGGTATAATGGACTGGAAAATTTAGACAGGTATATTTAGTGGATAGACTGCGATAGA
>CAYJOT010000013.1:0-5529 GCA_964371935.1 uncultured Candidatus Saccharibacteria bacterium
CGAGCTTTGGATTGTTCGTAAATGAATTTGACCGCGGAGATCAGTTTGTAAAAGAGATGAGAAATATCGATATGTAAAATATGCCCCATGCGCTCGACAAACCCCTATTCTTTCTCACGCTTACGATTTTGATCGTGGGGCTTTTGATTCTTGCGTCAGCTTCGATGGTGCTCTCACAAAAAAATTTTGGGACCATTTCCTTTTATATTTTGCGCCAACTTTTGTACGGAGGAATTTTGGGAGGGCTTGTGCTCGCATTCACCCAATGGCTGCCGTACCGGACATGGAAACGTTTTGCGCTCCCGCTTATGATATTTTCTTTTCTGCTCTCGGCATTGCTCTTTATTCCCAACCTGAGTTATGTTTCCGGCGGCGCGCGAAGATGGCTGCAAGTAGGAGGATTTAGTTTCCAGCCGTCCGAAGTGCTCAAATTTTCATTTCTGGTGTATCTTGCAAGCTGGCTTGACGCGCGCAGAAAAGAGATCAAAAGCGTTTCCTACGGCATGATCCCGTTTTCGATCATGATCGCGATTGTGGGAACCTTTCTGGTTATGCAGCGGGATGTCGGCACGCTTGGCGTGATCGTAGCAACGGCAGGAATTTTATACTTCTTGGGCGGAGGGAAAATTTCGCAAATGGTTACGCTCTCATTATTCGGATTGGTCATGTTGTTTCTGCTTATACGAGTAGAGTCATACCGCTTGGACCGTATGCTTGTTTTCTTATATCCACAGACCGATCCGCAGGGCATCGGATACCAGATCAACCAGGCATTTATCGGCATTGGCTCGGGCGGATTCTGGGGTTTGGGATTTGGTAAAAGTTTGCAGAAATATTCGTATCTGCCGGAGCCGATGGGGGATTCCATTTTCGCCATCTTCGCCGAAGAAGCCGGCTTTATCGGGGCATGCGCACTGTTGGCGCTTTTCGCGATATTTTTTTGGCGCGGGCTGCTCATAGCCAAACGCGCGCCTGACACCTTTGGCAAGCTGCTCGCCGCAGGCATCTCGGTTGGCATCATGACTCAAGGCTTTATCAACATGGCAGCAATCTCCGGCCTGCTCCCGCTTACCGGAATACCTCTTCCTATGGTAAGCTATGGAAGTACATCGTTGGTCATTACCCTGACAAGCATTGGAGTGCTGCTGAATATATCTAAGTATACATAATCACCTCGCATGCGCATCTTATTTACCGCCGGCGGGAGCGGAGGACACGTGTTCCCGATCATTGCGGTCATCCGTGAACTGAAACGGATAGCGGAAGAGGAACGGATCCTGGATCTGGAGCTTTTCTACATGGGACCGGAAGATTTCGGCCAGGAACAGCTGCGTGCCGAAGAAGTTCTCACCGTTCCGATCATGGCCGGCAAGATACGGCATTATGCTTCATTCCAAAATTTCACAGATTTATTCAGGATTATCGGCGGCACGTTTCAGGCAATCTGGAATACGTTTCTTATCACGCCCGATGTTGTTTTCTCAAAAGGAGGATATGGCGCGTTTCCCGCAGTTGTTGCCGCAGTGGTGCTTCGCATTCCTCTCATCATCCACGAATCCGACTCGATTCCCGGCAAGGTAAATAAGTTTGCCGGACATTTTGCCAAGCGCATCGGTATTGCGTTTACCGGAGCGGCCGCATTTTTTCCAGAGAAAAAAGTGGCGCTGATCGGCATTCCTATTAGAAAACGTATCCTTGGGGGTAACCGCGATATCGCGCGAGAAAACCTCCAAATATTCTCGGATGTGCCGGTCATAGGCATTATTGGCGGCTCCCAGGGTGCGGCGCGCCTCAACGATGCCGCACTTGGAATCCTCAAAGAACTTGCCGAACGCTATGAAATACTTCATCAAACCGGCCCAAAAAACTTTCAGGATGTCACCCAGGAGGCATCAGTCATCCTTGAATTCGGCCATAAAGAACGCTATCATGCGTTCAAGTTTCTTGACGAGGCGGGCTTGCGCGATTTTTATGTGACATCGGATCTCATCATCTCGCGCTCCGGCGCCTCATCAATTTTTGAGATCGCGGCTTGGGGCAAACCCTCGATTCTCATTCCCATCCAGAACTCCGCCCAAGATCACCAGCGCAAAAATGCCTACGAGTACGCCGCAGCAGGCGCCTGCATCGTGATCGAGGAGCCAAATCTTTCCCCCCACGTCCTATTTGCCGAAATCAAAAAAGTCCTGGACAATCCAGAACTCTTGACTAAAATGCGCATCGCCGCCCAAAAGTTTTCCCGCATTGACGCCGCCGAGCTTATCGCGCGGGAGATACTGAAAATGGGACTGCATCAGAAATAACATGCCAACCCCACGCGTAAGAATAGCACCATCGCCCACAGGATACATGCACGTAGGTACTGCCCGACTTGCGCTTTTTAATTACGCCTTTGCGAAGCAACAGAAGGGTTCACTGGTTCTTCGTATAGAAGACACCGATACAGCGCGGTCAAAAAAAGAATATGAGGAAGCAATTTTTGAAGGGCTTCGGTGGCTAAAAATCATCCCAGATGAAGATCCCGAAAGAGGCGGCGATTATGGACCCTACAGACAGAGCGAGCGAATAGCTTTTCATAGGAAGGCGCTTGAGGTGCTTCTACAAAAGAAGAATATTTTTTACTGTTCTCACGAAGCGATGTCCGAAGAGGAACACTCCGTGCATTGGTGTGACGATAAAGATAAAAATCTTTCGTCCGGTATTTTGAGGTTTAGAACACCAAAAGATCAAGATATTATTTTCCAAGATCTTATCCGCGGAGAGATAAAGTTTAACACCGAAACGGTGGGGGATTTTTCAGTCGCGCGCTCCCTTGATAGTCCTCTGTATCATTTTGCGGTTGTTATTGATGATTATTTAATGGAAATTACTCACGTGCTTCGTGGAGAGGATATACTTCCGAGCACGCCAAAACATATATTAATGCAAGAAGCTCTCGGATATGAACCTCCGGCTTACGGTCATTTGCCTCTGGTGCTTGGGCCGGACAGAAGCAAGCTCTCAAAACGCCATGGTCCAACATCATTGCTCGAATTTCGCGAAAAGGGCTATTTGCCGGAAGCATTGATTAACTTCCTTGCTTTAATAGGTTGGAATCCGGGAACTGATCGAGAAATTTTCTCTTTTGAAGATTTTATCAAAGAATTTTCCCTTGAAAAAGTCCAGAAATCCGGAGCCATTTTCGACTTCCAGAAACTTGACTGGATGAACGGCGAGTATATCCGCAAAAAACCATTGGCGGAACTTACCGAATTGTGCAAACCATACCTTGCAGATTTTCTTACCTCTTCAACATCATCACAACATTCTAATATTCTTGAGAATGTCGGAATGTTAGACGAGCATAGACGAGACGAGTATATCAGGAAAGTCATCGCTCTTGAGCAGCCGCGTTTGAAGAAACTCTCCGAGATAGGGGAGCGGGTAGAATATTTTTTCAGACCGCCAGAATATCAAAAAGAGTTGCTACAATGGAAGAATATGTCTTTTGCGGAGATTGCCGCTTCATTAGATCGATCTGAAAAAATAATTTCCAATTTCCAATTTCCAATTTCCAAAGAAGAAGTTGAAAAAGCATTTTTAGATAACATAGGAGTGGGGGATAAAGGATCGCTTCTCTGGCCCTTGCGCGTAGCACTCTCTGGCAGAAAAGCATCTCCGGGTCCGTTCGAAATCATGGCAATACTTGGCATTGAGGAATCGCTCAATCGCATCAAAGTCGCGCAAATACTCTTAAAAAAGATAGCGGATTGATTCTTAACAAACTTGTGACGATCGTCAGATAATTGTTAAGAATAAAAATGATTCAAGCCAACTCCACGAATATGCGAAGATGTGATATGCTCAAGCTATGATCTCCGGCACGCGGTCATGGATGGGGTGGTTTTCCGGAGCGATTTTTCTTATCGCTCTCTTTGCTGCGGCCAATACCGTTCACGCGTTGACGATTTATGAGCTACAGCGGGGGATTGACCAGAAAAATGCCGAGATCCAGAAGCTGCAGGAAGCGAAAAAAAAGTATCAGCAAGAACTCCAAAAAAATCAGCAGCGGAGCGGCACGCTCAAACAGGAGATTGCCAATATCGATAATTCAATTAAAAGCCTTTCAGACAGCATCGTCCTGACCGAGCGGCAAGTAGAGCGGGCACGGCTTCAGATACAGCAGCTCGGTCTTGAAATTTCCCAGAAGGACTCGTCTATTCAGAAGGTGAAGAGCGGCCTTGCGATTGTCCTCAACTCATTCGCGCAGCGCGAACAGGAACCGCAAATGTACGCCCTCTTCAAAGGAAACTCTCTCGCTCAATTTTTCCGCGTCATACATGATGCAACGCTTCTTGAGCAGAAGATGCTCGTAGCGCTTGATGATCTTCATGCGTTGCGCACAGCACGCGCCCAGGAAAAATCCAAAAGCGAGGAGAAAAAAGCCGAGTTGCAGAATCTTGAGGGCAATCTTACGGTTCAAAAACAGGGCCAGGTTGCGGCAAAAAACGACCGGAACAGTCTGCTTTCTATAACCAAAAATGAAGAAAAGAAGTATCAGCAGTTGATCAAAGAACAGGAACAAAAAGAAGCGCAGCTCAATAAAGAGATCGCCGACTATGAGCGGCAAATTAAAGTCACCCTCAATGCCTCATTGCTGCCGACCCGCGGACGCGGGGTCTTGGCGTATCCGCTTCCTGATATGATTCTGGAATCATGCTCGTCCTCTCTGGTTGCAGACCAAAAAAACTGCGTGACACAATTCTTCGGGTATACCGCCTTTGCCGCAAGCGGCGCATACAGCGGCAAGGGACACAATGGCATGGATTTTCGGGCATTAGTCGGTACGCCGGTATTTGCCGCAGGATCGGGTGTTGTAGAAGCCACCGGTGACACCGATACCGAGTGTCCGCGCGCATCGTACGGCAAATGGATTCTCGTGCGGCACAACAACAACCTCTCAACAATTTACGGCCATCTTTCCAGAATAGACGTGAGCAGCGGCCAGAGCATAAGCTCTGGACAGCGCATCGGGCTTTCCGGCCGAAGCGGATATGCCACGGGCCCGCACCTGCATCTGACGGTCGCCATTACCCAGGCAGTGCAGGTCAGTTCATTTCCCGCCAACACCTGCGGCCAACGCCGCAACATCACCCTCCCGGTAGTAGGCAGCGACCCGGTATCAGGCATCTCCGGATATTTGAACCCGTTGAATTATTTGTAAAAAATCGGAAAGAGGTATAGGGTAATAATTAGATCTATTGTCATTATAGGAAGGAGTCTATATGTCTATAGGCGATCGTAAATGTGGCGGATGTACTGCGTGTTGCAAAACCCATGAGGTCGTTGAAATTAAAAAGCCAAGAGGGGTATGGTGTACCCATTGTGATATAGGAAAAGGATGTCGCATTTATTTAGAGCGACCGCAAGCATGTAAAAGCTTTCGATGCTTGTGGTTGAGAGGAGTTGGCGACGAAAGAGATCGCCCTGATCGCTCAAAAGTTGTTTGGGGATATGGCCCATGGATAACGGAAACGCGTCTCATAGCTA
>CAYJOT010000013.1:5629-20598 GCA_964371935.1 uncultured Candidatus Saccharibacteria bacterium
TCAAAAGTTGTTTGGGGATATGGCCCATGGATAACGGAAACGCGTCTCATAGCTACTGCTGTAGAAATGGTACCTGGTGCGGCTGAACGTCCTTTCGCACAAAGAACCGCAAAAGCAGTGCTCCAAACAGGACAATTTGTCATGCATCGGCTATTTTCCGGAACGCGGATACTTTTTGTACCGGATGACGTCAATTTATCAGCAGATCCGGAGGTGCTTGATTTTCTTCGAGAAGAAAATATTGAGCTGCGACTCTCTATTTTAGAGGATGAAACCTCCTATGAGTTTTCTCCGCATACGTGTCCGAGGCATGCACATAGCGCGTTGTGGTCTGTAAAGATTCATGACCAAGCAGAATTTGAATTGCGGCGGGATTCGCGCCTTGTTCTGCCAGATAAGTAGCAAAACCATGACGCATTGAGTGAGGCGATGTCGGTACATTAATACCAAGGCGTTCGCGATATACTTTCATTTTCATCTGGACATAATTTGGAGAGATGCGGCTCGTATCTTTTTCCGTGTTGCGGCCACGATAGGGAATAAAGAGTGCTGTGTGCTCATCTGTGCGTATAGCAAGATAGGACTTGATGTGTTTATATGCACGATCAGTCAAATATACAAATCGCTCCTTTTTGCCTTTGCCGCGAATAAAAATTCTCCCTGTTTTATCAATCTGGTTACGATTAAGTGAGACGAGTTCCGAAATCCTCATTCCGGTTGAAAAAAGCGTTTCCAACATAGCACGATTACGTAACTTTAACTTCTTTGTTTTTTCAAATTTAGTAGGGGATTCAATCAGAGAGATTAGAGCATCCAATTCTGCGACCCGCGAGTGTGGACGAGGCATCTTGATTAACTTCACTACTTCTGGCGGTACGGGTACAATGTAGTCAGCATCAACAAGATACTTCAGATAGGCGCGGAGACTTGAAAGAGAGCGATTAATTGATCCGGCCGAAAGTTTTTGTGAAGTTTTCTTGAAATCCGCAGTTTTACGATCTTGAGAGTTAAGATATGCTTTATAGAGTTCAATAGTACGTTTTGATACTTCAGCAAATGGCGTCTTTACGTCTTCATCAAGAAAACGATCAAATACTGCAAGGTCGCGCTCGTAATTGTAAAGCGTTTCAGAAGAGTAATTATTGCTTCTGATACTCAAAAGAAAATCATCAAGATACGGAAGCATAAAAGGTTTTATATTTATATCTCATTGGGCATTAGGGTTATTATACTCAATTCAATATAATAAGTAAAGGCGAGGTTATCCACACTCGCCTCTTTTTCTCCACCATCTGATTATCGTGCTACCGCATATCTGCACCAACCCAGAAAGTGCCTCCCACAACGCTTTAGTTGATTCTATTAGTGCTTCTGAATTTCTTTTCGTGTATAGCAACTCTCTTTCGCGTTCCAATTTACGGAGTTTTTCACGCAAGGATTTGATCTCTTCTTCCAATAAGGCATCCACACGCTGGTAATATACTTCATTCATAAACTCAACTCCTTTCTTTATACAAAGACCTGTAATATACTACTTATACCATGCGAACATCTTACTCTGCAATACAGACGTATCTTCAGTGCCCCAAGCGGTATGAGTTTCAGGAGGTGCAGAAGATTCGGGTTCCTAAGTCGCGGGAGGCGATTTTTGGGACTTTGATTCATTCTACGCTGCATTTTATGTTTCAGCGGGATCCCCTGTTTCCGACGCTTGAAGAGGTAGTAGCGTATTTTCGCGAGCACTGGCCGCCGCTTGAGACGTTTAATAAAGACGCGGCGCACGATGCTCTTAAGCAGCCATGGGCAGAGGAAGACGAAAAGACATATTTTGAGCAGGGCGTGAAAATGCTTAAGCGATTTTACGAAAAAAACGCACCGTGGAATTTTCATATTGTTGATCTTGAGTCAAGGTTTGAGTTGGCGCTCACGGATGAGAAAACCGGAGAGACACACGTGGCAGCCGGTATCATTGACCGGATAGACAAGCTTGACGACGGCACCTACGAGATCATAGATTATAAAACCGGCAAGCGCATGCCGTCGCAGGATTCGCTTGACCAGGATCTGCAGCTGTCGCTCTATTCGCTCGGGTTGCAAAAACGATGGCCGCATCTGAAATCCGAAGACATCAAGTTGAGCTTATATTTCCTGCGCCATGAGGAAAAATTGAGTACGACGGTAAATCCAGAGACCGCGGAAAAGACGCGAGCGCACATTTTGAAAACCATAGCGGAAATCCAGGAACGAATTTCGGCAGGCAAGGATTTCGAACCCATACCCAGCGCCCTGTGCAATTGGTGTGGGTACCGGCCTATGTGCCCGGCATGGCGGCATCTCTATAAGAAAGAGGCCGATCCTCTGCTCGCGGCAGACAAGACGGATGCGGCAATTGAGAAATATTTCGAACTAAAAAAAACAGAAAAACAGCTTGAACAGGAGATCAAAATGTTGCAGGATCAGATCAGGGTGTATATGGATCAGGAAAAGCTCACGCGGGTGTTTGGTGCGTACGGCACGATTTCCAAGAAGCTCATTCAACGCTATACGTATGATTTTGAGAAAATAAAAGTGCTGCTCTCCCCTCTCAATAAATGGGAGGCGATTCTGAAAGCCGACGAGACCAAGCTCAAACAGATACTCAAAGAGCTCCCAGAAGATATCCGCAATGCAATCATGGAGACAAAGCATATTGCGCGCGAGTATACCGCGTTGAGCGTATCAACCAAGAGCATCCAAAATGATTAACTAAAACGACTGACGATCGTCTTTCGTTTTAGTTAGTGACAAATATGAACCGATCAAAGCCCTGGGCAATTTTTAGCGGGACGGTATCCTTGTGCTTTTGCTTCCTCTTTCGTCTGAAACCATACCTTGTTCTCTTCGCGGATCCGCGAGACGCCGGAGCACCAGACGGCATAATAGACGGACCCGGATTTTGATGCCACAAATGAGCCGTTCTTTAAAGCAGCCGGACTTGGAGCATCCGAAGCCGTTTGTCCTTGGGACAATATTGGATCCTCAAGATACATAGGCTCTTTTTGGGGAAGTGAGACCGAAAGGCGGCCCAGGCCGAAGCTCGCCATGCCAATGAGAAAAATAATTGCGGCCGTAAAGAGGTCGGTTTTATTTTTCAAGAGCCACGCTTTGACTTTTTTGGTGTATTCAGGTATCATGAAATTATTATCCTATGGAATGGCTTCCCGCTACGCGGGATGCTCATATTTGTAGCGAAATTAACTTCGCTACGAGCTCGTAAATTTCGACAAATATGGCACATACTAAATCAGCGGGGTCTACAAAATACGGCCGCGATTCCCGACCCAAATACTTGGGAGTAAAGAAGTTTGACGGCGAGCGGGTCAAATGCGGCCAGATCCTGATCCGTCAGCGCGGCAACAAATTTTTGGCCGGAGCCGGAGTCAAACAGGGAAAAGATGACACCATTTTCGCGCTTCGCGAGGGCGTAGTCAAATTCATAAGCAGGCGCAAAACCAGATTTGACGGCACGCTCCGATACGCAAAAGTGGTCAACGTGCAATCGCCGCTTTGATGAATGCCCGAAACAATGGGTGCGGAGCAAGCGGTCGCGATTTGAATTCTGGGTGGAATTGCACGCCTACAAAAAATGGGTGATCTTTCAGTTCAATGATCTCGACAAGATCCCGCTCAGGATTCACGCCTGCGATCGTGAGTCCAGCCGACTCAAGCAATGTGCGATATTCATTGTTCACCTCATAGCGATGACGATGCCGCTCGCTGACACGCGACACCCTGTATGCTTTTCTGCTCACCGTTCCGCTCTTCAGTTGGCACGGGTAGGCGCCGAGCCGCATGGTACCACCCATCTTTTTCTCTTTGATATTTGTGAGCTGTTCCGGCATGACATCAATAACCGGATAGGGAGTTTTCGGATTGACTTCGGTAGTATTGGCATCTTTTAATTTGCACGCATTGCGGGCAAACTCAATCACCGCCATCTGCAGGCCGTAGCAGAGACCAAGATACGGGATTTTATGCTTGCGCACATATTCAACCGCCGAAATCTTTCCTTCTACTCCCCTGCTTCCGAATCCGCCGGGAACAATAATACCGTCATAGCGTAAAAGCTCACGGAGCTTTTTGGGATCGCGTTCGTACTCCTCGGCATCCAACCATGAGATTTTCGGCTGAAACCCGAGATTCCAGCTTGCGTGCTTGATTGATTCGATCACCGAGATATATGAATCGGAAAGCATAAAATCTCCGGTGTTGAAATATTTGCCGACGATGCCGATGGACACGGTTTTGCGCAGCGATTTTATCTTGCGCGCGAGACGGATCCATTCTGCAAGACGGTCTGCCCTTGGCGTGAGTCCGAACTTGCTAAGAATTTTAAGGTCAAGTTTGTCTTTGGCGAAATCTACTGGCACATCATAGATCGAATCAACGTCAGGCGCGGCAATCGCATCTTCCGCCTCGATATTGCAGAAGAGCGCCAGTTTCTCGCGCCGCTTTGTGTCAATGAGTTGTTCTGACCGGCACAGGATAAAATCAGCTTGGATCCCGGTAGCGTTGAGCGTACGCGCGGCATATTGGGTCGGCTTTGTTTTCATCTCCCCTACTTTTCCCGGCACCGGAAGATAGCTCACCAGCACAAAAAGCACGCCATTTTTGTGGCGCGATTTCATCATCCGTGCCGCTTCAAGAAAGAGCACGTTTTGATATTCCCCGACGGTCCCGCCGATCTCGATCACGGCAAAATCGCTCTTGTCTTTTTTTGCCACGCTCTCAATGCGCCTGATGATCTCATTGGGAATGTCCGGCACCACTTCAACATCCTCGCCGTCGTACTCTAAATTCCGCTCGCGGCGAATCACCTCAGCATAAACCTGTCCGGTGGTCAGATAATGCGCTGCGGTGGATATTTGATTAGTAAAGCGTTCGTAATTGCCAAGATCCATGTCGGCCTCAATGCCGTCTTCGCCGACGAATACTTCGCCGTGCTCCGTGGGACGGATCGTACCGGCATCGATGTTCACGTACATATCGCATTTGACAAGCGAGACCTTATACCCGCGCGCCTGCAGGATTTTCCCGATGGACGCGGTGGCAACTCCTTTGCCGACGCTTGACATAACTCCTCCGACTACAAAAATATATCGTGGTGTAGCCATAAGTGGTTTTAAACTGTTGACTCTTGGGTTGGTTCGATATTGAGGACTACCTTGCCCCCAACTCCATACGGAAACCGTACCGGCACCTCTTTCACTCCGGTTGATTTTAACGGCTTGTCAAGATGGAGCCATTCGCGCTCAAGCTCAAGGTGATGTTGTTCTTTCAGATGCTCAATGATCTTCGCGGCGTTTACGGAACCAAATGCTTTTCCCTTCCCGCCGATTTTGATCTTGATCACGACCTGGAGCAATCCAAGTTTCTCTGCGAGCTTCTCATATCGTTTCTGCTCGGCTAACTTCTTTTTCTCGTCATGCGCTTTCTTCACCATCATAACGCGCTCGGCCTGTGCGGTCGCGAGCATGGCTAATTTCCGGGGAAAAAGAAAATTGCGCGCAAAGCCGCCGCTTACCTCTTTGACCTCGTTCTTCTTTCCCACATGCGTTACGTCCGCTAAAAGGATGATTTTCATACGGCTTTGTTCCCCGTGTCATCTTGAGCGATAGCGAAAGATTGTACGGAGATTCTTCACTGCGTTCAGAATGATGCTGCTTACATTTTTTCTAAGACCTCGATTGCCTTATCCATGACCGGATCTTTCTTGGGATCTTCGCCGGGCTGCACCGCAATATCCGGCTCAAGTCCCTTGCCGTTAATCTCGGCTCCTTTTGGTGTCAGCCATTTGGCGATCGTAACTTTGAGGGAAGACTCGCGTTCAAGATCAATCACCTCTTGCACCGATCCCTTGCCGAATGTTTTTGTTCCGATCAGTTTGGTGGCGTTCAGATCGCGCAATGCTCCAGCAACAATCTCCGATGCCGACGCAGACCCCTCGTTGACGAGCACCACCGTCGGTACCTCTTTTAACAGCCGATATCCCCGGGAGCGATATACTTCCTCCGTACCGTCTGCAAAGCGTTCACGAACGACGATATCGCCTGATTCCGAAAACCAGCTCGCGATATCAACGGAAACCACGAGATATCCTCCGGGGTTATTGCGCAGGTCAAAGATAAGTTTTTTTGACCCGCCGGCAAAAAATTCCTGTACCGCCTTTTTAAATTCAACCCCGGCGTTTTCCGAAAACTGATTAAGTTTGATCACAAAGACCTCGCCCGGTTTTTTCTCGGTTGAGATCGTCTCAACCTGTATCGTATCGCGAACGATCGCAAATTCCCGGGCCTTCTCAAAACTGTCGCGAAAAACCAGAAGTTTCACCGTAGTGCCTTTTTTACCGCGGATGAGGCGCACCGCCTCGTCAAGCTGCAGATCGGCCGTGATCCGATTGTCAATCTTGAAAATTTTATCCCCGGCCTTGAGTCCCGCATGTTCAGCTGGGCTGTTCTTCAGCGGAGCAATGATCGTGAGAATACTTTTTCGGAGCCCGATCTCGGCGCCAATACCGTCAAACTCCCCCTTGACATCCTGCTGAAACTGTTTTGTCTCTTCCGGCGGGAAGAATTCGGTATAGGGATCTTTGAGCGAACTCACCATGCCCCTGATTGCCCCGTATACAAGCTTCTCGCGCTCGATTTTGCTTTTATCAACATATTGATCCTCCAGGCGGGACCAGACATCCCAAAAGAGGTTAAAATCGACATTTTCAAGCTGTGCCGGCGGCTGCTGTCCCATAACGCCAAGCACTTTCTCAACGCTAGGCCGGTTTTCATACCCATACCATGCCCCGACAAAAAAGCTGATCCCCAAGAGGACCAATGAAATGGCAATAATAAAAATTCTCGGACTCTGTTTAGGCGTTTCAGAAGACATAGGCGGAAACTTTCAAATACTCTCTATAGTATGGCAAATTATATCCGGCGCGTCAATCGGATTTCGGCTATTTTGCCTGAACGCTCACTGTCTTCATAATTACCGGCTTCTGTGGCCGGTCTTGGCTGCCGGTTGGAGTTTTTCCAATCGCATCCACTACTTCTTGACCTTTGATGACGCGACCGAAAATCGTGTAATTGTTCGGAAGCGGATAATCTGCAAGCATGATGAAAAACTGGCTGCCATTGGTGTTAGGTCCGGCATTTGCCATCGCGACCACGCCTTTTTTGTACCCGTTTTTATACGACTCGGTATCGGGATTCAGCTCGTCTTCAAATTGATATCCGGGTCCGCCAGTGCCGTCCCCTTTTGGGTCGCCCCCTTGAATCATAAAGCCCGGAATAACCCGATGAAATATCAAATTGTTGTAAAACCCTTTTTGCGCGAGGGAAATAAAGTTTTGCGCGGCCTTGGGCGCATCCGCGTCATACGTCTCAAACTGGATTTCCCCGAAGTTTGTCTGAAGAGTTACGATATGCATAAAATTACGAACTCCTTTAGTTGGTGATTGATTACTACTCGGACTTTTCTCCGCAACCGGCCGAGACAAATCCGGTTGGGCCTGTTGCGATTCTTGACTCAAGATAGGCGCAAAGACGTCAGGAGCTTTCGCCTCCTCCGGCTTTTCTCGCGAGAACACAAACCCGACAATCCCCAGTATCGCGAGAGCCGCGACAACTGCCCATACCGTAGATGTTGATTTTTTCATAATGTTTTATAAGATTTTAATAATTCCTCGATTATCAATAAAATATGTTTCAACCATAATATTCTGGAATCGCCCGCGGATGACTTCCATAGCTTTACGATGCCCCTCTTTATGAAAAGCTAATTCCTGCTCCGTACTGTTTTCGAATCTCACAAACCCCCCGTATGCGCCGCAATCGTGGTGAGTGAAAAGCATGACCTTCTTTGTGTGATGCAATTTGATGGATTTCTCAAGCTCGCGGAGCATAAAATCGAGGTCCCCTTCTTGTTCCGGCGATGAGAAGATTTTGGCGCCGCCCGCAACCGATTCAAGATCAATATGCTTCATGCCCCGCGATTTGATGAATTTATGAAATACGCCCCAGAAACGGTTGTCAAAACACCGCACGACAAATGCGTCGGCAATATAATGGTCAAGCGACGACAATAAAGAAAAAACATAGTTTTTCTCGGACATAAAGCATATTTTCTGATTAACAACAAATTTCATACGATCGTGAGAAGAATGTTGTTCATCAAAAGAGTGTTACTGGGCCAGAATTATGACATCACTCTCCGGACGGACCTCAAGAATGCCGCCGTGGAATGGCAGCGCTTTGGTAGTGCTGTCCGGAAGCGTGCAGCGGATCTCACCCGGACTTACGATTGAGACCATGGGAATGTGATTGTCCAGCACGGTCATCTCGCCAAGCGGCGTGGGAATGCTTACGCTTGTCGCTTCCCCTTTGAAAATTGTTTCTCGCAGTGAGTAGATGGATAGGTGCATAATTTCAAAGTTCAAAATTCAAAATATTTATTTGTCATTTGTCATTTGAACTTTGTATCTTACATAACATCCTCTATTCCTCCTTTCATATAGAAAGCGGATTCTGGTTTATCATCATGCCTGCCTTCAAGGATTTCCGCAAAACTGCGAATGGTGTCTTTGAGTTTAACATATTTGCCGGGAATACCGGTAAACGTTTCTCCTACGAAAAACGGCTGCGACATAAACCGCTGGATCTTGCGGGCGCGGTTCACGACAAGTTTGTCATTATCAGAGAGCTCCTCCATACCAAGGATATTGATAATATCCTGCAACTCTGCGTAGCGCTGAAGCGTTTTTTGTACATCGCGCGCAACGCGATAATGTTCTTCTCCAATGATTTTGACATCAAGTCCCGATGATGCGGATGCCAGCGGGTCTACTGCCGGATAGATGCCGATCTCGGTGAGCCCTCGGGAAAGCACAATGGTGGAGTCAAGATGGCTGAATGTCGTTGCGGGAGCCGGGTCCGTAATGTCATCCGCAGGCACATAAATTGCCTGCACCGAGGTAATGGAGCCATTGGTGGTTGAGGTAATGCGCTCCTGCAATTCGCCCATTTCAGTCGCGAGCGTTGGCTGGTACCCGACTGCCGATGGCATGCGGCCAAGCAGTGCCGACACCTCGCTTCCGGCCTGGGAGAAACGGAAAATATTATCTATGAAAAGCAGTACGTCTTTACCCTCCTCGTCTCGGAAATATTCGGCCATGGTAAGTGCTGCAAGCGGCACCCGCAGGCGCGCGCCCGGCACTTCATTCATCTGTCCGAACACGAGTGCGGTATTGCCGATAACTCCGGATTCTTTCATCTCCTCGATAAGATCATTTCCCTCGCGGCTGCGTTCGCCTACACCGGCAAATACCGAAACCCCACCTTTTTCTTCCGCAACATTGCGGATAAGTTCTTTGAGCAACACGGTCTTGCCCACTCCGGCTCCTCCGAAAAGACCAACCTTGCCTCCGCGGATAAATGGTGCCAGAAGGTCAATCACCTTAATACCGGTCTCAAACACTTCAGTCTTCGTGGATTGCTTGGTGAGTGAAGGCGCGGGTCTGTGGATCGGCCAGCGAAGAGAAAACTCTTCTTTCATGTTATTCTGATTTTTTTTCGCGTCATTCTGAGGCAAAGCCGAAGAATCTCGGTGAGATGCTTCGCTCTGCTCAGCATGACGAGAGGAGGGCGCGCGATCTATCGGCTCGCCCAGCACGTTAAAAAGCCGCCCAAGCACTTCTTTGCCCACCGGCACCGAGATCTGCGCGCCGGTATCCTCAACCTCGGCCCCGCGTGTCAGCTCGTCGGTTGTGGAGAGCGCGATGGAGCGCACCCGGCCGCCGCCCAGATGCCGAGCGGTCTCAAGCACGACGGTAGTTCCTTCGCTGTTCTTCACGCGAAGCGCATGATATATTGCCGGAAGCTGTACTCCGCTTTCGGTGGCGAATTCAACGTCTACAACCGGCCCGATAATTTGTACAATTTTTCCGTTCATGGGTTATTCTTATACTTCTTTAACATTCTCACATTCTCAAGAATATGAGAATGTTTTTAATCGTAAGGGCATCTATCCTTCCAACGCCTCCTTCCCCGCGGTGATTTCCGTAAGCTCTCGCGTGATCCCCGCCTGCCGCACTTTGTTGTAGACAAGCGTCAGGTCGGTGATAATGCCTTTTGCGTTGTCAGAGGCATTTTTCATCGCGATCATGCGGGCGGAGTGTTCGGAGGCATTGGACTCAAGGATTATATGATGAATATGCAAACGAATCAACTGGGGAACCAGAGCGTCTAAAATCTCGTTTGCCGACGGCTCAAACTGGTATTCGTAATTATAGTGTCCTATTACATTGTCATTCTGAGGCAAAGCCGAAGGATCTTGAGATTCTTCTCCGTCAACTGACGGATCAGAATGACGAGGCGTAGGAGCAACCGCATACCTGCCGTGTTGCGGTAAAATCCCGGCCACCACTTCCTCAATCCCCTTTTTCGTGACTGGCAATATTTTTTTTATAGTTGCCTCTTGCACAAGTGTGGTGCGAAAATTCGTATATACCGCGTCAACCTCGTCCCATTCGCTGTTGAGAAATCCCGCAATCATTCTGTCTGCGATAGGAAGCGTCTGTGACAACTCGGTAAAGTCGCCGAATTCGGAATAACTTTCGAGTATGGGGATGCGCCTTCGCTCAAAATATTCTCGTGCCTTTTTCCCGACCGTGATAAGAATATATGGTCTTCGCAAGACCATATATTCGTCAATCTGCAGTTCGGTTTTTTTGATGATATTGCTACTAAACGTCCCAGCCAATCCTTTGTCTGACGTAACCACCAGCAATGCTGATTTTTTTACCGGCCGCGATTTGAGCAGGCCGGGCCTGATCGGACTGCGCCGAAGCAGATTGTGCAGCAGCTCAAGCGACGCCACCGCATACGGCCGCGCCCGGATCGCAAACTCCTGCGACCTCCGCATCTTGGTAGCCGACACCACTTCCATGGCCTTGGTAATCTGCGAGGTGCTCTTTACGGACCTGATGCGCTGTTTAATTGTTTTGATCGAGGGCATAATTATGGTATTATTATTTTGCAATGAAGTGGCGGAAGAGTCCTGCCCCGCCTTGAGCTTGGAAGCGAATGGTTCATGGGGCGTACTATAATGTAGACGCGCGGAGGTATCAGACACGATTCCTCATGGGCAATGTCATGGGAGGCCGCGGAGACGTCCATGCGCCGTGACAAAGGGAACTCGGCGCCTTCTTTGCCCAAAGTCCCGTTCACGCGGGGCTTTTTGGTTTTTTATTGATGTCTTTCATAATCTGCTCTGAATATCCTAATCTCTTTTAGGATTGCTCCAAGTTCAAAGGAAATAGCAAAAAGCAACCCGATCACAATTATAAGTGAATTATCCATAATGGTTCGTTAGTTGATTAATTTTTGAAAATCCCCAATCGCTATCTTCAATTTCTCCTCAACCTCCGCGCTCATCTCTCCTGATATTCTGATTTTTTCAAAAATATCGGCTTCGTGGAGTTTTTGGAGATACTTGATCATGTCCTGGCCGATCTGCTGGACTTTTTCCGGTTCATAGTCGTCAAAATAGCCGCCGGTGCCGGCATAGATCAGGACTACTTGTTTTTCAAACGGAACCGGATCAAGTTCGGGTTGTTTGAGGAGTTCGGTCAAAATCCGGCCACGCACGATGCGCTTAGCTGTTGACTCGTCAAGATCGGAGGAAAACTGGGCGAAGGCGGCAAGTTCGCGGAATTGCGCGAGTTCCAGACGCAGCTTTCCGGCAACTTTTTTCATTGCTTTGCTTTGCGCGGCAGAGCCGACTCGTGATACTGAAAGCCCGACATTCAATGCCGGCCGCACACCCTGATTAAACAATTCCGGTTCAAGATAGATTTGTCCGTCCGTGATCGAGATTACGTTGGTCGGGATGTACGCAGAGATGTCGCCAAGCTGGGTTTCAATAATCGGCAAAGCGGTCATGGATCCGCCGCCATTTTCTTTGTTTAATTTTGCTGCGCGCTCAAGAAGCCGGGAGTGGAGATAGAACACATCGCCAGGATATGCCTCGCGTCCTGGCGGGCGGCGCAGGAGCAGGGAAAGCTCGCGGTACGCCCATGCGTGTTTTGAGAGATCATCATAGACCACAAGCGTATCGCGTCCCTGATGCATAAAGTACTCCGCGATTGCCGCTGCCGTGTATGGGGCAAGATACCAAAGCGATGCCGGGGATGATGCCGGAGCAGATACGATGATGGTATATTCAAGCGCACCGGCATCTTTGAGCGTTGCCACAATCTTGGCGATCTTTGATTCTTTCTGCCCGATGGCAGCATAGACGCATATGGGCGTGGGATAGCGCGTATCGCGTTTTTGATGAATGATCGTATCAACGGCAATGGATGTCTTCCCAAGCTGCCGGTCGCCGATAATGAGCTCGCGCTGCCCCCGGCCTATGGGAATGATGGCATCAATAGCTTTAATGCCGGTGTGCAACGGCGTATTCACGGATTCGCGCACGGTCACCGACGGCGCCAGGCGTTCGACCGGATAAAAAACCGGTTTGGCGCCAGCCGAAGGCTGGTCAGCCTCTGGCTGAGGAAAAAGCGGCCCGCGTTCATCCTGCGGATTGCCCAACGGATCAATCACGCGCCCGATCATCTCGTCCCCCACAGCAACCGAAAGCACACGGCCAAGCGGTTTTACCACGTCCCCTTCTTTTACTTTCAAATAATCACCCAGCACGATCGCGCCCACCGTATCTTCTTCCAGGTTGAACGCGATGCCGATCACCGATCCATCACTTGTTGCAAACTCAAGCATTTCCTGCGAAGCAACCCCGGAGAGTCCGGACACTTTTGCAATGCCATCCCCCACTTCCAAAACATGCCCAACGCGCTCAAGCTTGATCTCGCGCTTGTATGATTCGATTTCCGACTGTAGCAGTTCAACAATGTTGTTAGACATATGTCTGATATTTTTCCATTTTCCAGACTAAGTCTGGAATGAGGTTCCAGACTTAGTCTGGAAAATCCTCTCAATCTGCCGTTTTGCCGAGGCATCAATGAGCAACTCGTTATCCACCAAAATTTTAATGCCCGCGAACAATTCCGGGCTTGTTTTCTCTTCAATGAGAATTTTTTTTCCCAGAATCACACCGATCTCCTTTTTCAGCCGCTCGCTCACCGGCGCCGCGGATTCAATCTTCACTTTCCGCATGCCGCTTTCGCGCAATACGATCTTCTCATAAGCCGCCACAATCAGATCGCTTTTCCCGCTCATGCGGTGGCGCGTAAGCAATGCGACAAATCGGCGCATGATTTCTTTTTGTCTGGAGGCCGGCGCATTCTTGAGAGCCGCGTGAAGCGCTTCGGCGTATTGTGCGGGGCGATATTTCATGCAATGGTCTTTAACTCGGCAAGCGCGTCACGGATCAACTGGCGGTCACGTTCCTCGTGCGGTATTTTTCCAAGAACTTTTACAAGTCCCTGCTTGATAAGCTCATGCGCAGTCGCGTATACTTCTTCACCCATGATCGCCTTTTCCTGCATGATGATCCGCTTGGCGTCGCGTATGATTTGCTCGCTTTTTTTGGCGGCCTCTGCCACAATCTCTTCCTGCCGTTTTTTGCCTGCCTGTTCTGCCTCATTCACCATTGCGAGGCTATCAGTACGCGCCTGTTGCAGCGTAGCCGCTCGCAATTCATCGGCGCGTTTGAGTGTTTCTTCCGCCTCACGCCGCAACTCAAACCCTTTTTCAATCTCCTGCCGCCGCTTGGCAAGCATTGCCAAAATCGGCTTATACGCGAATTTTTTCAACAGAAAGAGAAGAAGGAAAAAGTTGACTGCTTGCGCCAGCAAGAGCCGCCAGTCAATGCCAAAATTGGTAATAAATTCCGACATTCCTTATACAAACTTAATAATGAGCGCTACAACCAGCGCGTAGATCGCGATGGCCTCGGCAAACGCGATTGCCAAGATCATCGGCGTCTGGATTTTAGATGCCGCTTCCGGGTTTCTCCCGATGGCCTTGAGCGCGTTGGATCCGATGAGCGCGATGGCAACCGACGGCGTTACCGTACCAAGCACGATAACCGCGGCCGTTGCCAATATTTTTACTGCTTCTGGGGTCATTTCTGGACTCATAAGTTAGAATTTCTAATTCCTAATTGATCTAATTTCTAATTGGGATTTGATTAGAAATTAGTAATTAGACATTAGACATTTATTATTAATGATTCTCTGCCGTCTCATGGCGCGTTATCGCAATACTGATAAACACCATGGAGAGCATTGCAAATACGAGCGCCTGCACGAATCCAACGAATATTTCAAGCATGAGAAACGGGAGCGGCGCTACAAACGGCGCCAGAAATCCCGTTACGATGAGCAATACTTCCCCGGCAAATATATTGCCGAACAGCCGGAACGAGAACGATATAATTTTAGCAAATTCAGAAACTAATTCAAGTATGCCGACAAAAAACTCAATGGGCCCCCTGAACGAAAAGAATTTGCCCAGATGCGCCCGCACCCCCAGCGCCGCCATCCCTGATATATGTATCAGAAAAACCATGACCGTGGCAAGAGCCAGCGTGACATTGAGATCCGATGCCGCAGACCGGAAAATTGGCACGAGCAACTTTTTGCCATCCACCATCTCGTACAAACCAACTGAACCCACGCCCGGAAATATCCCCAGCCAGTTCGAAATCAGGATAAAAAGAAAGACCGTCGCGATCAGCGGAAAATACTGCTCGGCTTTCTCGCGGCTCCCGAAAATAGACGCCATCAGATTCAAAAACCTCTCGCAAAAACTCTCAAATAAATTCTGCAGCCCGTGCGGCACCAGCTCCACATGCCGCGAAATCAAAAAAGCGCCCCCGATCAAAACCCCCATCACGACCCACGAGGTAATCAGCGTATTGGTCACCGGAAACCCAAACACAAAAAAAAGTTTTTCCGCCGCAATTTCAATGTG
>CAYJOT010000014.1:0-17042 GCA_964371935.1 uncultured Candidatus Saccharibacteria bacterium
GGCAAGGTCGTCAGGGGTCGGTTTCTCGTTGGTGCCTTGGTTGAGCCGGTACATGATTGCTTTAGGGTTGGCCAGGTGGTCAAGGCCGAGGCTGTGGCCGAGTTCATGGGCGAGTACTCGCACTAATTTTGCGCGATTGTCAAACTGATAAATGTCGATTTCCTTGCCACTTTGGTCGCTGCGGTATACCCCCTCTTCAAACTCTCCGGAGCGCGCATCTCCAATTTCGTTGTATCTCGCTACCTGGATATTCAGCGTTGCGGCAAGGCGGTTCAGCACTACTACCATGGCGTTGATCCGGTCTACGGTGATATTCAAATTATCTTTTATCTTGTCTATTTCGGCAATTACCATGTTTATAGCTATTTTTTCCTCATTGAGGCGATTGTACACTTCCGGTGGCGCCCCGCCTTGGCTATTCCATGAGGTTACTTCCTTGTTGTATTGGTCTTCACGGTGTTTGAGTGCCGCAAGCCGCAACTCAAAAATGGCCTGCTCTTTTTCATACTCGTCCTTGAGCGCTCCATACGTTGTTTTAAGAGCGGTGTATGATTCTTGGCTATCACGTATCGTAATGCCGTATTGCCGCAGCGTTATGGTCGCGTCCTGCCGCGCGTCGTAGATAAGATGTATCTTCAGGGTTTGGTCTGCGCCCGGGCTATTGGTCGGCGTGCTTGATGCATATGCAAACAATTCCCGCTCAATCGGCTTTTCCCAGGTTTGTTCGGCCTCGCGGATTGCACGGAGAAAATCGCTGTGCGAGATTCCAAATCTGGTGTCGAACGACGCGATCGTATAGGTGATCGGCTGCTCGCATGGCCCGGGTTCTTTTTGGAGTTTTCCCGTCAGCTTTTCAAATTCGGGATAAGTCTGTTTGAGCTGTCCGAGCGGATCTGATAGAAAAATTCGTTCGCGGTCAACGCGTCCGAAAAAGACCACTATCTTATCCTGGTACGCAAAAAACAACACCCCCACCGCTGCCGCCAGTACCATGGTTGTCAGAAGTCTTCGTATCATCTTATTTAATGATTAAGCACGTTGGCACTTTCAGCATAGCACAGTGAGAATTTTTGCAAAATTAAAAGTTCACGTACGGCGACTTCGGCATTCCCTGCGGCGGCACGCACGTGGCAAACCCCTCCGACGCTAAAGCTTTGGCGGGCAGGCACCCCGGCCATCGCTCTCCGCCAGCTGGCGGATCGCCACACCACAGAAAATACTCTTTACTCAATAGGACTTACGCGTTTACCGGTCATCCTGAACGCAGTGAAGGATCTCTTGGCTTACACACGCACCTACTGGATTCTTCGCTTCGCTCAGAATGACCAAGGGGTGGTCAAACGCGTAAGTCCTGAATTATTAAATGACAACTGGTCTCATGATTGAATTATCCACCAAAAAATGATACCATCTTCTTATGTCTGACCAGACAAAGACAAAAAAACAAAAGCCCTCCGTGGCGGGCAGGCGGGTGAAGCCGGAATTGCCTGCCGGGTTTCGCGATTATGGGCCGGCGGATGCGATTGCGAAGCAGGAGATGATTGATACGATTCGGACGACATTCGAGCGTTTTGGGTTTGATCCGCTGGAGACCTCGTCCGTGCAGCGCACCGAAGTGCTGATCGGAGGCGAAGAGGATTCTGATAAAATCATTTATCGTCTTAAGCCAGCGCAACGAGGAGAGATTGTCGGAGAGGAAAAAGATGTTGCATCGCTCCGATTTGACCTGACCGTGCCGCTTGCGCGATTTATAGCGGCCAATCCTGATCTGCCCAAACCATTCAAGCGCTACCAAATCGGCAATGTATGGCGTGGCGAGCGGCCGCAACAAGGGCGCTACCGCGAATTCCTGCAGGCAGATGTGGATATTGTGGGGTCTTCGTTGATTAACGCAGATGCGGAAATCGCGACGATTATCTATACGGTATTCAAAAATCTCGGTATTGAAAATTTTGTCATCAACTACAATAACCGCAAAATGTTGAACGTGCTCCCCGATTTTGCCGGATTTCCTGAAGAGAAGCTATGGGATGTGCTGCGTATCATCGATAAAAAAGATAAAATCGGAATTGACGGGGTTCATGACGAACTGGAGAAAAGATTTTCACAACTAATTGCCGATAAGACTCTTGAATTTTTCCTATCGGACTGGACGTCCACATTGCAAGGCGATGGGTTTCAGGAATACGGCAAGATCGCAAATATACTCTATCAAAATATCAAACTCGATCCTGAAACGATACGTAAGTTTTTCAAGCTGGAACGAACTCTTGTACGCGGACTCTCCTATTACACCGGCTCGGTATTCGAGGTGATGCTTTCCGACGCGCCAGAAGTCGGATCGGTATGTGGCGGAGGACGCTACGACGAACTCGTGACGCAATTCACCGGGCAGTCAGCCGGCTGGCGGATTCCGGCGGTGGGAGCATCGTTCGGTGTTGACCGGCTGTTTACGGCAATGGAGAAAACCGACGCGATTCAGAAGAAGCAAACGCTTACCCGAGTGCTGGTGCTGCAACTGGATGCCGATCTCAAAAACGATTATCTTGCCGTGGCGCAGGAATTGCGCAGCGCCGGAATCAATACTGCGCTGTATTTGGGGGACGACCAGACGTTTCAAGCCCAGTTTGCGTACGTACTCAAGAAAGAGATTCCATATGTTGTGATCTATGGCGCGAAGGAAAAAGAAAGAGGAGTTGTTGCGGTTAAAAATCTGGCAACACGCGAGCAAAAAGAAATACCGCGAGAACAGGTCGCCGAGTATCTGGAAAGAGCGCTGAATATCCCGCGTAGTTGCCAATGCGGATGACCCCTCGTAGCTTAATGGATAAAGCAGGGCTCTTCTAAGGCCTTGATGGGGGTTCGATTCCCTCCGAGGGGAGAAAAGTGTGGGGGCAAAATGATTCCCGGTGAGAAATTAAAAGACACGCATCCTGTAGTGAGTTGAAGGGTTTTACTACGGGGGTCGGCGGGAATCATGTTTAATTTTGGAGGAAGAAGTTAAAATGCTTACATCAGATATATTACAAAATAGAATAAAAAACTTTTGGGGATATGGAAATTTAGAGTATCCGCTATGGCTTGTTGGTATGGAGGAGGGCTTTCGCGTTACGCCTGACGCAATAGCTGATAGAAAAATGTTGGAACGGCAATTTGCATTGCCGATGGCAGATAGGATGTTTGATGCGAGCCGTCCGATTGATCCAAGTATTTGCGATTTAACTAACCTATCTCCATTTTTACCGAACGCAAATATACAAAAGACGGGGAAATTTCCCATTACATTATATTTGTTTCTTCAACACGGAAAAGCACCGACTGGAAATGCAGTTTTAGATTTTCAGCGTTTTATGCTTGCTGATGGACAAAAGAAAGAAACGGCGACCATAGAACCTATGCCACTTCCATCACCAAGCACTTCAGCATGGCTCTACGGCGATATTTTGGGATTCGAGACAAGAAAATCATATCTCAAGACATACAGGAAACCACGAGCTGAGGGGTTAAAAGAACTTATGCAAAAATATTCTCCAAAGTTGGTTATTTTTTATTCTGTAGGATATTTACGAGATTGGGAAGGTGTTATCGGTGGAATGTTTGAGAAGATTACATATCAAATGTATTTTTCAAAAACAGAAAAAACATCTTTTTGTGTTATACCACAACCGAGATATTTACCTCGCGCGTATGAACGCTTGTATGAATTTGCGGAAAAAATAAAAGAGAGAGTTGGTACTCTCCCTCATTTTAATTCAGTATTCTTATCAGATTCTTTTTAAGTTACGCCGCCAAAGAAAAACTTGAAATTGTCAGCGGTGCGGCAGAGTCGTATACGCGAATTTTTGTGTGGGGATCTTTTCGTTACTATCCAATGTCGTTATCTTGCGCGGGGTGTATTTTTGCGGTAGTATGGGCGTATGCAGGGAATCAAACTGATTATTTTGTTCGGCTCCCGCGCGGCGGGAACAGTCGGGGCGCGGTCTGATACGGATATTGCGGTGCTTGCGGATCGCGCTTTGAGCACGGCAGAATACGCGGAGATTTGCCGGAAGATGGGGGACCAATTGCAGGTGAATGAAGATACGATTGATATCGCGGAGTTGCGCGATGCGTCCCCGCTCCTCCAACGCGAGGTTGCGGAGAATGGGAAATTGCTTTGGGGAGATCAGCGCGATTTTATCCGATTCCGAGTGCTTGCATGGAAGCGATACATGGATACGGCAAAGTTCCGCCGCGCGCGCGAGCGGTTTCTTGACCGATGGCTATTACAAAAAACAGCATGACCAAAGAAATCATCACGGAGAAAATAGATCAGATGCAGGGACTGCTTGATCGGCTGGATGCGTTGCTTGCGGTTCCATTTGAAGTATTCCGAAAAGACCTCGCGGTAATCGCCGCGGCGGAGCGCAATTTTCAACTCCTGGTGGATATCGCAAGCGACCTGAATACGCAGATCACGATTGAACAGAAAATACGCACTGCGGATACTTATCAGCAATCATTTGCGCGATTGGCTGACGCGGGTATTGTGCCGCGCGGACATGGCGGAGCATCTCATTGCCGGCGCCAAGATACGGAATATTTTAGTCCACGAATATGATTTTGAGGAGGACTACGAAAAGTTTTATACGTCAGCCAAAGATCTTGCGCCGGTATTCAGAGAATACGCGCGGATAATTTATGCGTATATCCGAGAGCATACGCCGGAGTAGGTCAGTGGGCGCGAGAAAACTGCTTTGCTCGCGCAGAATCAAAGCCAATTCAAGAATACAGCAATCGCATTACCGCACTTTTGTCGACGAAGTAGCGTTTCCTGTTTCGTCCAAGCCCGCCAAAATATCGTTGAATTTCTTTTCGCGGTTGTCGAGAAGTTTAAGCGTGTCGGCAATTTCTTGTTCTGAGAGATTGATTTTTCGTTCGCTATCCGTTGTGGCTTCGCGCGCACGGATTACGCGTGCATAGAATATAAGGCCGTCAAAAAGCAATATGCCGGCCAGAAGCAGCGCCAACACGGTTGTTCCGGCAACAACGCCATGCTCCTGCAGCACGGTCAAGAAAAACGAGAAACGCTTTAAATTGAGAAAACGCATAATCTTATGGAGATGTTTTTACGCGCACTCCGACGGTTAAGCGCGTCATGAATGATCCGCCGTTCGAAACTTTTTCTATGGAAAGATCGTTAATGGTAAGCTCATAGGGGATATGCTCGATGAGCGCAAGCATGTCGGCCACATTGCTCTGGGTTCCCTCAATAGCAAATCGAAAAGCTATGCTTTCGGAAGCCGCGCCGCTGCCATCTAAATTAATCACAATCGCCGTACGGGTATGCGCCGCAAGTGTTTCAAGCGCCTGAAAGAACGGTGCCGGATTGGCGCGGCTTATGCGCAAATTCCGCACACGGTCAAAATCTGCGCTGCGCTTTTGCAGGAGCGCGGTGAGCGAGCTGGTTTGCTGCTGTTCTTTGCGCTGGGACGCGATTTCGATATCAAGCCTGGCAAGCTCGGACGCCAGGACCGCCGTGCGCCGGTACATCCACACGCACGCAAGCGCCGCGGCCGCAATGGCCATACCCGTGAACCCGGCGGTGGCGAAGAATCTTTGCATCGGGGATAATTTGAGAAACTTCATACGCAAAATAAATAGGTTAGTGTGGTATCCCAGACTAAGTCTGGAAACCATTCCAGACTTAGTCTGGGATACTAATATAATCCCTGTCCGGTTTTCAGCTTTCCATTCATGGTGAAATTGATATCGGTGCTGCGAATGATGTCCGAGATGGGAAACACAACGGTTTCGAGCATCTGCAAATCTTGGAGGCGTTTTTGAAAGTTGAGCAGGTCGTCGCGCGTAGCAGCAAAACCGCTGAGCGTTACGCTGCCCTGTGCGTTTATCGCAAGCGTATTCACACGGACCCCGGCAACATCGGCAAAAAAGATTTTGACGAGCTGCGACGAGCGGGAAGGACGGCCGAGAAAAGCCCCGGCATCCACGAGCAGCGTCTGCGCCCGGGCTGCGTTGGAAAATACCTCTCCCAATTTCAATTTTCGGGCAAACGCAGTTTCAGCCGCGCTCGTCTCCTTGAGATTTTTCTTTTCCGCGACAAGAAAAACATAGGAAGGAACGAGCAATATCAACCCGACGGCAAGCGTTGCCGCAACACCCGCGCCGAAAAAACGGACCACCAGCCGATATTCTTCAAACTTGATCAGTTTTTTTTCTTCCGTGGGAAGCAGATTTGCAGTAAGCATAATGTACGTTTTGCGTCATCCTGAACGAAGTGAAGGATCTCTTGTGCCACAGTGATGAGATTCTTCTCCGCCAACTGGCGGATCAGAATGACAACATGGCTACCGAATACCCCGAAGTGCCAGGCCAATGGTAGTTGCAAATGCAAGAGATTCGTTTTTGCTGATAGGCGGTATCATAAACGCATGACCGGGATACGCCCCGGCCAACGGATCGGCAAGGAAGCAGCGAATCTGCAGCGCGCTCGAGAGATAGGTCTCAAGGCCGAATAAATTTGCATCGCCCCCGACCAGCATGATTGATTCGATGGTCTCCGGCGCGCCGTGCATATGCTCGGCATGGCGGTGATAATATTCGACCACGCGATGCAGCTCATCCGCAAGCACTGCCATGATCGGAAGCAGGGCATCAAACACAGCACCATCGTGTTCTTTCCGGTTGAGCCCGATCTGCATCTTCATCAGGCGCGCATCCTCCTGGCTAATTTGAAAAGCCTTTGCCAGATGCTCTTCAAACAGCTGTCCACCCAATTCGATCGTGGTGGTAAAGACGATCACTCCCCCGACGCACACGATCAAGCTCGTCCGGGTGCGGCCGATATCCGCGATAATGCGGCTGGCGTTTTCGTGAAAATCGGGTACCACCGAACGCGTGATTGCCTGCGACTCAAGCTCAAGTGCGGCAAGAGGCAGTCCGGCACGATCCAGCACCCGCACATATTGCTCGATCAGCGGCTTCGGAAACGCCGTTACCACCATATCAATATGGTCCATCTGTTTTGCCGGATCCATTGGCATAATTACTTCAGAGTCGTAGATCAGTTCTTCAAAAGCGAGCGGGATATTCGCCTCAATTTCCCACCGGATCGCATGCTGTACTTCCTCCTCTTTCATTTTTGGAAGCTGGATCACCCGCAAAAAGCTTTTTTCTTCCGGAAGCGAAACCACAAAAAATGTGGAGCGCGAAATGCGTTTTTCTTTAGCACGCCAGGCTGAAAAAACTTGTATGAGCTCGTCTTCTTTCTGAATCTCGCCTTTGACGATCAATCCTTCCGGCACCTGAAATTCCCCGAACGCAGTGAGCCGATGGCCTCTTGCGGCCATCCGGGGATCAAACGCGAGATACTTCACGGCCACATCGGAAATATCAAGACCGGCCGTCGGGAGTTGGAGAAACGGATCAACCCGTTGTTTGACTAATTGCGCGATACGCATAATACCATTGTATCAAGTTGCGGAGAAAAAAGAAATAAACCCGGCTACGGTACCTGCTGCCATCCGTCAACGGAGTATCCTCCAGATGGACCCGAAGAAAATTGTAAATTGGCCAATCCCTGATCATAGGTTATGGTCGCCTTGGCCATGTCAATGCCGTAGGCGGTCACTTCTTTTGCGGCACTATTGTTTTTCAGATAGATGCGGCCATGTGGCGCGAAATAGATAACGCCGCTTGAGTTATTGCCGACATCCATTACCTGGCTTGACGGCGCATTTTTGGCGCTCACCAAGAGAATATAACTTCCCGCAGTACCGGACCCGGCAAAGGCACAGCCATTGTCCACGCTCATAGTGCCATCGCTGATGATCACCCCAGAAAGACCGCCATAGCCAGCAGCGAGATTCACATTGCAGTTGTTTGCAAATTCTGCAGTTCCCTGCACCCAGAGCGTTCCGTTTACCACGAGCGTTGCGCCATTATTAAACGTCAGGTTACCGGTTATCTTGAGGGGCCCAAGCGTTTTGGTGCCGGAAATATTCAAGTTGCCTGATGCGTCGCAACCGTCCGCAATGCCGCATACGTGCCCGGGCGAAGTTACGGCATCATCTTTCCAGTCCTGGATCACGCCATCGGAGACGGCAAACTCCTGACGCGCCGGGTTTTCAACAATGCAATAAGCATTCGGGCACGAGGAGCCGTGCACCGTGGCATTCACAAATACGTTTGCGCGCCCGGTTCCGCTGGTTGCATCCCCGATGGTAATTCCGTCAATCTTGGTATTTATGCCGCCGATCCACACTCTGAAATCAAGATCTGCATTGGTCAGAGTCCAGGCCGCGTTTTGCGCGCTCCAGTTATCAGTATATTTCGCCGTATTGTTTGTCGTGTCATACGCGTTTGACGAATCTTTCCGCCATACCCAGTAGTTTGAGCTGGAATTTGTGTCATAATCCAACACGATCCAGTATTTGCTTCCGTTGGTCAGATTTGGGGGCGTTGCAAACGAAACATCAATCCATGACAGCGATAAACCGACGCTGCTGTTTTTAATTACTGCGTTTGCAATATCGGTTTTGTTGGGTTTTCCGCTGTTGTCCGTGGTAATATGCAGCGTGATGTCATTGGCCGGACTGCCGACTTTTTTGATGTACACCGAAACCTTATTGAGCGCTGCGGTTGACGTGGCGATAAACGATTGCGCAATATCACGGCTGCCCGTGGTTGTCGCAAACGCCTGATCGCTATCGTTTGCTTCCCAGGAGTAGCTTGGGGTTGTCGTTATCCCTCCGGCAACAACCACGTCTCCGGTAACACTTCCCGATCCGGTCACATTGCCGTTTGAGTACACATTGCCAATGATTTTCCCGTCGAGGTGCGTCATGTCAATCCCGCCGTCTCCCACCTGAATCCCATAATAAAAACTGACGGCAGTAGCGTTCACGATGACTTTTGTTTCAATATTCTGCTGAAAATTATCACGTGTCCCGGCCGAGCGAATTGTTTTCTGGGTTCCGGACGTTGAGACCGTAAGCGTGGTCGTGCCGTTGCCCACGCCAAGCGTCTCGCTTGCCAAGTACTGTTTGCCCGACACCACGCGATAGATCATATCTTCAATGCCTCCTTCCGCGATATAGCGAGATTCAATTGATTTGGTGAACGCGGTATTGGTCTGCGCTTCCTGGAGCGCAAAAAAAGTAAACCCGCCGATGATCGTGAGCGAGACGATCATGACAAGCAGCGTCACGGCCAGCGCAACATAACCGGCCGTTTTCAAATGTTGATATTCTTTGGGATATTCTATGCCAAATGGTAATTCTTCTGACATATCCTTAATGTACCAGAATTTACCCCACCCCGCCACTCACCATATTTATTCCCACTGGCTATTGACAACTCATACTGATTTGCTATACTGACAATGTGATGACACTCTGGAGTATCCGCAAGGATAGCTCCAGATTTTTTTATTGGCTGATTTCATCTTTGAGCTTGCGAAGATCAATATACTTTGCTCTCTCCAACAACTCTTTTGAAATATGACCTCTGGTGGACATGACAATAATCCGCTTGCCTGCCTTTTTTATTCGATCAATCGGCACGGCAAAATCGCTGTCTCCTGGTAAAAGCACTGCTGTATCATATTTCTCTTTGGTGTCATCCATTTCAAAAGCAAGTTCCATATCCAAGTTGCCCTTCCATTCCTCTTTCCCGCTTTTGCGGTCTTTAATCTTTTTTACTACTTTTGTCCTCAAGATATAGCCATTTATCTCCAGCATATCCAAAAACTTCCTCTGCCCCGTATTGAACTCATCCACTCCTTTGTAGATAAAACACTTCATCTCATCACCGCACTCTTTTTTGAGGTAGTTCATCAGCTTTTCATACGAAATTTTCCAGCCCAGAGTTCGCTGGGAGTAAAACACATTTTCAGCGTCTATAAAGACATATACTTTACCCTTGATAAGGTCGTGCAACATAAAAGTAGTTCATTTAATACATTCCCCGCAGCGCGGTGGTGGAACGCAGCGTGGTTGACGCCGTGAATTTGGCATCGGCAAAACCGGTGATCTGTAGCGTGATCTTAACGGCCTCGCGCCCGAGACCCTGGCTGATCTGGTCGAATCGCAGCTGGTTGACGCGCACCGACGGCGAGGTGATGGAAGTGGTTGCCGAGCCCTCTTTGCGCATCCATATCCGGCCATTGTCGAGCCAGAAGTCAATTCGGTTCACGGTCTCTTCAACCGGCGCCCCCATGGTCGTTACCACGCTCAACTGTCCCGCATTGCTGCCAAACACGCTGGTCGGCGCATACACGGCTTGGCTGGCCGCAATCTGCTGCACTATTGCCTCTATGGCAAGACGCCCATTCGAGACCGCGTCGCGCTGGACGCGAACCCGGTTATATGTATGCACGATAGACGTCAGAATCGCGACGATCACGACCGTGAACACGCTCAATACCCCGATATAGACCACGGTCTCGACCATGCTTATTCCCAAAGTGCGTGATGATTTTATTTTTCGGACGGTGTGCATAGAGACAAAATTATATTTTTATCATACCACGCCCCCGTTTTGTCACAAAATTTTTAAGGGCAGCCATCGCATAGTGTCTGCCCTTGTTACTACTCTGAACCCCTGAAATATCTATCAATCGTGTACGTCAAAGCGTTTATAGTTGGTGATAAGACATACCCGCCTTCACTGCCCTCTTGATGGGAAAGAAGAGGGGGAGATCCCGGCACAGCGGATCGAATCCAAATACCATGTCTCCGGCTAATTTCTTCAAGATCATTAAGAAAAGCTAATGCCCTTTTCTGGGAACTGTCCACCTTCCATGGCAAATCCGGCCATAACGATTGAGCCATTCTTGATGCCAGATCAATTGCCATTTGTTTTATTTCTCTTGTACTATAGAGATCGGCTTCGGTGATCTGGCGTAGTTCGTATGGTGGTGAAACAAAAAACGGCAAACCAAATTCTTCTTCCAAAACAGGACCGCGGACATCATACAACCGACCATCGGGACAACGCACCCCGGCGTGACGGATCACGTCTCCTTGCATGAGACCAACAATGGGCCAACCAGTGTTGTGATGCAACGCGATCGCAAACGCATAACATTCACCATCGAGAAATATTCCTTCAGCTGTAGCATGGAGATACTCTGCGTCTCTTTTCTGCAGTTCTTTGACTATTGTTGGCATGCGGCAGCTCCTTTTAACACGTTATATCTGTGAAAGATCCTATTTTGTGTCACTATACAACAAGATTGGGTAATGTCAATCAACATTTCTGTCAAAAAACTCTATATGGAGCGCGTGGAAAAATGATGGCTTGCACCATAGACGGAAAGAAAACTCAGACGCTAACAGACATTCAGAAAAAAGAGGATTTGATCGCGCTCTTGAGCTAATTTCGGACTTGTGCATAACTTAGCTTGCTTTTCTGGATCATTCTGCTATAATTCTTCTGTGCTTGTGGGCGCGAGCCCCGTTCAGCTAAGGATTTCCAAAGCTGAAGGCAAGCACAATAAAGATATCCCGTTTTCGGGATGTTTTTGTTTATTCGTCCTCGATGCCATCTGTGTAGAATTTTTGTCCGCCTTTGAGCTTCACATCCGGCATGACGCTCCAAAAAGTAATATTCCCATCGCCGACCCGCCGCAAGATAACCCTGATCTTAATTTGTTTTTCTCCCACGATCGCAACAAAGCCCCAATATTCAGTTATTTTTGCCGGGACAAATCCATCCTTTGACTTTTTACCTGCGGTGGTGAATCCTTTTCTGTATTCTTGAACTGTCCCGGAATTCTTAGTCACTTGAATCGCAAGAGGTAGTAAGCTGAATTTGAGGAGCTGTTCTTTCTTATCTCGTTCTCGTCGTGCGGAAAACTGCAAATGATGAAAGCCGTCAGAGTTAAAAATCACCTCGCGTTTTAAGTAGGGGTTGTAAATGCTTTTTTGGGCGGCATAAATAGCTTGTGTTTTTTCTTTCCGCTCGTTGAAATATACGGGATCGTATTCCATATCATTACGATACTGTCCAGTTACGGCGAGCTGTACACTTTAAACCCGAAATCGTAGTTGGGCCACAATGTGCCGCCGTAATTCGGATCGGAAAAATGTCCCACCGAGCTTGAGGCAACGCCTCCGGCGTAGGGATTTGAGGAGCCGTACTTCCAATACAGCGTTCCGCTGCCGCCTGATCCGCTGTCGGTTGCACTTGGCTTAGCGCGCAAACGGATAACATATTTTTTGCTCGCGCTCAAAGAAATAAATTTTTGAAACCTAAATTCAATCCATGCGCTTGATGTTGTCGCGATCGTGCCGCCCATAATCTGGCTTGAGACCCCGAGTACCGTTCCTATGGCATTAGCGCGCAGTTCAACATACACATCGGACGGAACTGTTGTCGCATCGCGCCGGAGCAGCAGATCTATGCGCGAGACCTTGATTGTGCTTGCCGGCGCCGTAAACGACTGTGTCAGATCCCCGTTTCCGTCTCCCGAAGGAAAATTAAAATTTGATTCGTTTGCGGCTGCCTCATACGAAACCTGCTTGGTCTCCCCGGCCCCTCCCAACGACTGCTGGAAATTCGTGATATATGAAATGACACTGAAACTTTTTCCGCTTCCCCACTGCACCGTGCCAGTCACTTTTCTGGTATTGGCATCCGCAGTTCCGGATGCGGCGATTTTATCCTGCCCGTCCCGGAATACTTTTGTAAAAGTGACAAAGCGGGTATAGATGCCATTGACTGCGGACTGCGGCGTTATCACCAGCTGCCACTTTCCATTCTGTACGATAGGATAATAACGGGTCGCGCCAGTATCATCAAGCGATGCGATATTGTTCGTCCATGACTCATCCCGGACCGACCGCACCGCCTCAAGCGCTTCTGCGGCAAGCAGCGATGATTCCATATTTTCCTGTCCGGCGCGAAACAGGCGCAGGGCAACCGCTTCCGCGCGCATAAAGACGAGAAACGTCATTACCACGATCCCGCATACGATGATGATCTCGATGAGACCAAACCCGTCTTTGTTTTTCGTTTTATGTTCTGCTTTTTCCATGTGTTACGGTTCCGATATTGTCCCACCGGACGAGCCCACCGCAAGGGTGCGGCAATCGGCCTCGTAGGTGGCAATCCAGTTGGAGTCAATCTCAATTTTAACTTTTTTGGTATTGAAGCGGCAATCCCGGTCTATAGAAAGCACCGTATCTGTGGAGGAAAGCGCCAGTGTATGGATGCGCAAGACCTGATCAAGCCCTCCAATCGTATTGGTTCCGGACCAGTCGAACTTTGTCTTGCCCGCATTAAAGTACGCAGCCATCGGTATGGTAACCACGGTATTGCTGCCGGGCGGATCTGAAAACGTGAGTTTCAGATTGGTTGCGTTTTGTATGCTCCAACCAAGCTGATACGAGCGATGCCGCGTATCAAATACCCGGGTGCCGGACGGCGCGGGCAGGGTCTGCGATTCATACACCTTTCCTATTTTCTCAATAACCACGGAACTCGGCAATATGCTCGATCCAATGATCCGCATACTAAAAGACCCATCCTGATCGGTCTCGCCGCTCATCTTTTTGAAAATCACGTCCATGCCGCCGCCCGTGAGCAAGATGTTCGTGATCTGCACGGTCTGCGGCAAGGCAAGCGCCCGGGTATACGTGGCTGATCCATACGAGTTCCCCCGAAAAAGAACTGCCTGCGTCTGTTCGAGATGTACTCCCCACACAGACCCGTCTTGCCCGGCAAGCGTACGCGCCTGCGCCAGGCGCAAGAGCGAGATGACGCTCTGCCGCGATGTGGTCAGATCGCGGGCATTGCGCGAGTTGAGAAACGATGTGAGCGCGATTCCGGCCAGAATCGCAATGATGCCCGCAACTAATATGATTTCGATAAAAGTGAAACCCTTATTCATATATTATTCAATCCCCCATAAATCGGCTGCAGCATGGCAATGGCGAAAAACCCCACGGCAATGCCAATTATGACCATGAGCAGCGGCTCAATAATGGTGGACATATTTTTCGTGGTATTGGCCACGTCTTCTTCAAAAAACAGTGCTAAGCGCATGAGCATTTCGGAGAGTTTTCCGGTCTCCTCCCCAACCTGAATCATCTGGATCACGATATGACGGAATACCCTTGGATGAACCGCGAGTATTTCGTGCAACTGTTTTCCGGTCTGGATTCCGACCGCCGCCTCCACCACGGCTTTTTGAAAAAGTGTGTTGCCGAGCACCGATGCGGTGATATCGAGCGACCGCACTATTGGCACTCCTGACATGACTAAGTATGAAAGCGTCCGGCAAAAACGCGCGGCATTGAATTTCTGGATGAGCGCCCCAAAAATCGGGGCTTTTAGGATCATAAGATCGAACAGTTCTTTCCCGCGCCTGATTTTAAGGAGCCGCCAAAATCCAACAATGACTCCTGCGACCATGAGCGGGAGTACCAGCGCGTACGCCACAAAAAAATTGCTGACCGCAATGATTGCCCGCGTCGTAATGGGAAGCTCGACCCCGAGTCCTTCAAGGGTCTGGCTTAACGTAGGAACCACATAAATCATCATCAGGGCGCCGACGCCAAAAAGCACGGTCAGGATGACCGCCGGATACATCAGCGCTCCCTTCACGCGTTTTCGCAGGGTATTGTCTTTTTGCATCTGGTTCGCGACAAGCTTGAGCACGAGCGCGAGCTTCCCGGTGGTCTCGCCCACTTCCACCATGTTGGCAAACAATACTCCGAAAACGGCAGTGTGCGCCCGCAGTGATTCGGCAAACGGTTTTCCCGCAGTAATGGATGCGTGCACATCTTCAATCACTTTTCTGAATTTCGGATTGGTCGTCTCCTCGGCCAGAACATCCAGCGCCCGCGTGAGCGACAACCCGGCGTTTACCATGACCGAAAGATTCCGCGCAAACATCATCTTGTCCACCATACTGATCGGCTGCACACGCGATATCAATTCTCCTATGTCTATATTGAATCCGACCCGTCCCTTGTTGCCGCGCTCGCGTGCCTGCAACAAGAAAAGCCCCTCCTGTTTGAGCAGTGCCGCAAGTATTTTTTCGTTCTCCGCATCCTTTTCTCCTTTGACGATTGCCCCGGTCTTTTGCGCCGCGGAATACATAAACGTGACCATGCATATCATTATATACTACTCCCCCATTGAGCGAAAGTGACAATGGTGTTACTATACTCTCTATGCAGCTTGAAAAAATTTTCAAAGACGCGGTAACGCATAAAGCATCGGATATATACATCACTGCGAACAGCAAACCCGTAGTGCGCGTTGCGGGCAATCTTGTTATTTTAGATGATTATCCCGTTTTCACGGATGAAGTGGCGCACGAGTATCTTTTTGAGATCATGACTCATCCCCAAGTCGATGAGTTCAAGCAAAAAAAGGACATTGACTTTTCAGTCAAAGTGCCAAATGTCGCCCGATTGCGAGTCAATATCTTTATGCAGCAAAACGGCATTGGCGGCATCTTTCGCCTCATTCCCTCCAAAATCCCGACCATGCAGGAACTGGGACTTCCAGAAGCGTTCAAAAAAATTCCGGCGCTTCCCAACGGCCTTGTCCTGGTGACCGGCCCCACCGGATCCGGCAAGTCAACCACGCTCGCGGCACTGCTCAACGACATCAACACAAAAACAGACGCGCATATCATCACCATTGAAGACCCCATTGAATTCGTGTATGAGAACGACAAATCAGTGGTGGATCAGCGCGAAGTACACACCCATACGGAAAGTTTCCAAAGCGCTCTTCGCGCGGCCTTGCGCGAGGATCCGGACGTAATTCTCGTAGGCGAGCTGCGCGATGTTGAAACCATTTCGCTTGCCATTACCGCAGCCGAAACCGGACACTTGGTTTTTGCGACACTGCACACAAGCGGCGCCGCACAGACCATTGACCGCATCATCAACGTGTTTCCCGAAGGGCAGCAGAATCAAATCCGCTCCGAACTCGCCGAGTCCTTGCGCGCGGTGGTCTGGCAGAAGCTGTTCAAGAAAAAAGGCGGCGGCCGCGTGGCCGCATACGAGATTCTCTTTATCAACACCGCGGCCGCAAATCTCATCCGGGAAAACAAAATCCACCAGATTCTCTCGGTCATCGAAACCGGCGCCGAGGCAGGCATGCAGACCATGCAGCAGTCCGTCATGTCATTGCTCACCAATGATCTCATTGAAAAAGAAGAGGCCGCAGAACACCTCCCGAAAAAGTGATACTTCCCGTATAGTAGCGGAATACCCCGCAATATGATAGTTTGATCGTAGCATCCTTGAAAATGTAAAACAGAAAAAGGAGCGGGTGATGCATACTGTCGTTTATCCATTGCGAGACGGAGTATGCAGCTGCATGCCGGCGCGAATCGTGCTGCCAGAATATTTTTCGGTTGACTTCGTGCATCAAGGACATAAAGTCACATTACCCTTCACGCTGCAGCACATTATTATCCCGCAAGAAGAGGAGACAATGGCACGATTCGAGTCGCGGATTCACCTTTTTGTCGATGCCCATTATCGTGGATCTTATTGGAGTACATCTCTTGAACTCTGCGATATACACCCATGGACTAGCAGATGCTACACACCATGCCCGTTTCGGCGTCGTGTGCGCATCGGCACGCAAGATTTCCTAATATGCGCGAAGAAATGGCAGATTTGGCAACAACCAACTCTCCCCTCTTCCCACGATATACTTCTTGCCATTAAAAATCGTCTCCAACGCCACCAAAGAAAACTGGGCTGGGACGGATTCCATGCGTGGCTTGCCAATATGACCCCGCCCGGATGGACGCTTCCTCAAAGTTTTTCTCTCATACCATCAGCATAACGCGATTTTTTACCCAACCGCGGCTCTGTATCTCAAGACAGAGCCGCTTTTCAATACATTTAAAAAAATGCGCATCTGTGATATAGTGTACCCATTCCAATGGAGGAGTGCGTGAGTGGTTCAAACGAGCGGCTTGCTAAGCCGTGACGGCCTTAAACCCGTCCGTGGGTTCGAATCCCACCTCCTCCGCAGAAAGAAACTTCCGAATCCGAAAGGTGGGA
>CAYJOT010000015.1:0-16969 GCA_964371935.1 uncultured Candidatus Saccharibacteria bacterium
TACCACCCGGACAAGGGCGGGGACGAAGCGCGGTTCAAGGAGGTTAGTGAAGCGTATCAGATTCTCTCCGATGACCAGAAACGCTCGCAGTATGACCAGTTTGGCAGCGTGTTTGAGGGCGGCTCCAGACGCGGAGGTGATCAATACTCCGGGGGCTTTCAGTGGCCCGGAGGATTTCGTGTTGATTTCGGCGAGCAGGGTCCGAATGGTGCCGGAGATTTTGACTTCTCGGATATTTTCGAGGATTTCCTTGGTATGGGCTTCGGAGGCAGTGGAGGTGGCAGGACGAGAACGCACGAACGGAAAGGAAAAGATATACAGATTGATCTTGAAATTCCATTCGAGGAATCCATTCTTGGCGTAAAAAAAGACATTGAGCTTGGCAAGCTTTCGCGCTGCGCCCGCTGCAACGGATCAGGGGGTGAGCCCGGATCAAAAACAAAAACATGTCCGACGTGCCAGGGCAAAGGCAACATACAAAAAACCCAGCGCACCTTTCTTGGATCGTTTACGTCTGTCTCGACTTGTCCGGAGTGTTTGGGCGCTGGCACGCGTCCTGATACGGTCTGCCAGCAGTGTCGCGGTAAAGGAGTGGAGCAGCGTGTCGAGCGGCTTGAAATTTTCGTGCCGCGCGGCATCCGTGACGGAGAAATTCTCAAGATTACCGGCAAAGGAGAAGCGTCGCTTTCAGGCGGCGTTGCGGGGGATCTCTATGCGCACGTGCATGTACTTCCGCACCGCATGTTCCGGCGCCAAGGCGAAGATATTATTATGGCGCTTCCCATTAAACTCTCGCAGGCGATCACGGGCGATTCCGTTGAGGTGAGCGCGGTTGACGGCGCAATCAAACTGAAAATCCCCGAAGGCGCCCAGCCGGGAGACATCCTCAAAGTACGCGGCAAGGGTGCCTACCACCCGTCTGGCTACGGAAGAGGCGACTTGCTGGTGGAAGTGAAGGTCGAGATTCCCCGAAAAACCGGCAAAAAGCTCAAAGAGCTTGCCGAGGATTTGAAAAAAGAAGGATTTTAACTCTTCTTGATTTTTGCAATCGTAAAAACGCTTCTCCCGCTCATCGGGTAGCGGCGTTTTTTCTTTTTAACCGAACGCGCTTCGGATTTTAGCTTCTTCGATTTACGCATAAGCAGCGATGGTTACTAAAACGATTGACGATCGTCTTTTTATTTTAGTAAGGGGCGCAATGTCATTTCCCGCAGCTTGTGGTGGTATTTTTTGGCGAATCGGTGCGATTCGTCGCGCACGTGCTGGAAGAAAAGCGTTACTTCGGGCGGGAGCGAGTCGAGCCGCTGGGGAATTTCTTTTCCTTCAATATATAATTCTTCTTCGCGTTTTGCCAGCGCCGCAAGATGAATATGCACATTGCCCGGGCGCAATTCTTTTTGTATGGCATTGAGTTGCGGCTTGCCGCCGTCAATGACCAGCAGATCAGGCGCGCCCCAGTCATGCAGATGCCCGAGCCGCCGTACCATGACCTCTTGGTGCATGGCAACGTCATTGGATTGGTGTACGGTTTTGATTTTAAATTTGCGATACTCTGATTTTTCCGGTATGCCATTGATAAAAACCACCATGGAACCGGTCGCCTCCATGCCGGAGATATTCGAGATGTCGTATCCTTCGACGCGCGAGATCGGAGACGCGGTATTGAGCAATACCTTGATCACGCGCTCTATTTTTGGCCAGTCACCGACAGATTTTCGATGAATGGGTTTTTTATGTGTCAGCGGCCTATGCTCAAAAATATTTTCAATGCTTGCCACTTGATTACGGAGTTTTGCGGCTCGTTCAAAGTTTTCTTTTTTCGCGGCCTCCCGCATCTGCCGCTTAAGTTCCACCAGAAGTTTTTTCTTTTTGCCGGTCAGAATTGCAATAATATTTTTTATGGTTACTTCGTATTCTTTTTGATATTTGATATTTGTCATTTGGATATTGCTTTTGTTGCAACAAAAGCCAAAGCATTTCCCAATCTGGCTGTTCAGGCACGGTCGTTGGTGCAATTGCGTGCACGTGCAATAGGGAAACGCGCGCCGGAGCAGCGCCAGCACTTCTTTGAGCGCCGGTCCGCTTGTAAACGGGCCGATATAGTCTACGCCCTGTCCTTTTTTGAGTTTAATCCTGCCGATGCGGTTTTTCTGCAATTGGTGCGTGAGAAAGATTTTTGGAAACTCCTCTCCAGTGATCGCCACATAAAAATAATTCTTGTCGTCGCGCATCAGTACATTGAACTTCGGCAAATGCGCTTTGATCATCTCGGCCTCTTTGATGAGCGCGTCAATCTCGGACGATGTCTCAATCCACTCAAGCGAGGTGGCCTCGCTCACCATCTGCCGCGTCTTCGCAGAAACATTTTTCCGAAAATACGAACTCAGCCGCTTGCGCAGATCGGCTGCCTTGCCCACATACACCGCCGTCTTCCCGGTGCGGAAAATATACACGCCGGGGGCGTGGGGAGAAGATTTGGATGTATCTAAAAGCATTGACATATGCTGCAAAAGTTTATATAATTTTTTCATAATGTTAGCATAGTTTTTTGATAAAAAGAAGAGGAGAACGAGAGAATGGATAAAATAAACAAGGCGGTCGGTGTAGTTTTTGAAGCATATAAAAAACACCTCGAAACGAGATTAAGAATTCTGGATGAAATCGTGGATGCTCAAATCCTAGAGTTCCAAAAAATAGGCATGAAGTTTACTGAATGCCTTGATCTTTCAATAAAAGCGCTTGATCCAGATAAAGATAAGATGGTTATGCATGCCACTGAGTATGCGTTCGATGAGATTGGCAAATCCATTGACATTTTCAGAAATCCTTTGGCGGGCGAAAAATTTACCGATGAAGAAAGGGAGCAGGTTACTAAAGAAGTTATAAATCTTGTAAGTGGATTTAGAAGTCGGTTTATGCATCAACGTCTTGAGGAAAGAATAGCCTATCTGCGGCAAAGATTTGAACAGGGGTAAACCAGCCCCTATCTTTTTTTTCGTGGCGGATGTATACTATCTCATTCATGGCAAATAGATCAAACAAAACAATATCTTCCCACGACATGATCCGTGTGCGCGGGGCGCGGGTGCATAATTTGAAGAATATTGATGTGGAGATTCCGAAGAATAAGCTGGTGGTGATTACCGGGATTTCCGGGTCCGGGAAGTCGTCGTTGGCGTTTGATACGCTGTATGCGGAGGCGGAGCGGCGGTTTGTGGAGTCGCTGTCTTCGTACGCGCGGCAGTTTTTGGGGGTCAAGGACAAGCCGGACGTTGATTCGATTGACGGACTGTCTCCGGCCATCTCGATTGATCAGAAATCCATTTCGCGCAACCCACGCTCGACCGTCGGCACCATTACGGAGATTTACGATTATCTTCGGATTTTGTTTAGCCGCATCGGCAAGCCGCATTGTCCGAATTGCGGCAAGCTTGTCGGCAGGCAGACCGTGGAGCAGATCATGGATGCCATCAGGAAGCTGCCTGTGGGGCGCGAAGTTCTGATTCTGGCTTCGGTCGCGCGCGGAAAAAAGGGGGAGCACCGTGCGATCCTTGATGAGCTTGAGCGCGCCGGGTTTTTGCGCGTGCGCGTGGACGGGATCATGTATCGGATTGCCGACGCGCACTCTATTTCGCTCGACAAAAAAAAGAAACATTCGGTTGAGGTCGTGGTAGACCGGTTTACGAGCGGAAAGGATATCGAGTCCAGCCGCATCCGGGATTCAGTAGAGACCGGACTTAAGATCGGCAAGGGTTTTATGGTTGTAAGTATCAATAGTAACGATATGCTTTTCTCCGAACACTTTGCGTGCGTGGAGTGTGGCGTCAATCTGCCGGAAGTGGAACCGCGTCTTTTCAGCTTTAACAGTCCGTATGGGGCGTGTCCGGTGTGTACGGGACTCGGCTCAATGCTCGAGGTAAATCCGGAACTCGTGCTTCCGAACAAAAACTTGAGCATTGCCGAGGGTGCGATCCGGCCATGGGCAGTGGCTTCGCATCGGGTGGGCAGGCAAAGCTGGTATTGGTGGATACTCTCCGATCTGGCGGAACGATACGAATTTTCACTCCACACTCCTGTAGAAAAACTTTCAGCTGATATTGTTTCTTTGGTTCTCTATGGCGAGAGTTCCGCCAAATCGGAAAATCCAAATTTCAAAATCCAAATTTCAAAATCTGAAGGGACGTTTGAGGGCGTCATTCCGAATCTGAAGCGCCGGTGGAAAGAAACCGATTCGGAATTTACGCGTGCCGAGATCGAGAAATATATGGTCATCCAGTCGTGCCCTTCGTGCCACGGCAAACGTTTGCGCCCGGAAGCGCTTGGCGTAAAGATCGGCGATGAGAATATTGCCTGGATCAGCGAGAAGACCATCAGCCAGAGCAGCGTATTTTTTGCGGGCATGCTCGGGCATGCAACTAAACTTACGGCAAGCGAAAGACAGATCGCAACTCCATTGGTCAAAGAGATCAGCGAACGGCTGGAGTTTCTCATAAATGTGGGGCTTGATTATCTCACGCTCTCGCGCGAATCAACCACGCTTGCGGGCGGCGAGGCGCAGCGCATCCAGCTTGCCACGCAGATCGGGTCAAAATTGACCGGCATTTTATATATTCTTGATGAGCCGTCCATCGGCCTGCATCCTCGCGATCATGACCGGCTCATCAAAACCCTGAAAGAGCTTCGCGATCTCGGCAATACGGTCGTGGTGGTGGAGCATGACAGCGAGACCATGTTGGCGGCTGACTGGATCATTGATATCGGACCCGGTGCGGGCAAACATGGAGGGCGCGTGCTGTTTTCCGGAACGCCAAAAGAAATTTTAAAAGCGAAAACATTGACGGGTGAGTATTTGTCTGGGAGGAAAAAGGTTGAAAGGTCTACATTCCGTCATGCTGAACGGAGTGAAGCATCTCATGAGACCTTGAAGAAGAGATCCTTCACTGACGTTCAGGATGACAATACAAAGAAATTTCTCACTATTCGCGGCGCCCAGGAGCACAATCTCAAAAATATAGATGTGAAGATTCCTTTGGGAAAATTCGTGTGCGTTTCCGGTGTTTCCGGATCTGGTAAATCATCGCTCGTGAATGATATTTTAGCAAAATCCCTGCTTGCAAAACTTCATGGCGCGCATCTTTTTCCCGGCAAGCACAAAGAAATATCAGGCATTGAGCATACCAACAAGGTCGTGGTGGTGGATCAGTCGCCGATTGGGCGCACGCCGCGATCAAATCCGGCGACATACACAGGCGCGTTCGGACATATCCGTTCTCTTTTTAGCGCGACCCTTGAGGCGCGAACCCGTGGATACGAGCCGGGCAGATTTAGTTTCAACGTGAAAGGCGGCAGGTGCGAGGAATGCGAAGGCCAGGGCGTAAAAAAGATAGAAATGTATTTTCTGCCCGACGTATATGTCGAGTGCGAGGAATGCCGCGGCAAGCGGTACAACCGCGAGGCGCTTGAGATTGAATACCAGGGAAAAAATATAAGCGAAGTCCTTGTTTTTTCTATTGAAGAGGCATATGCGTTTTTCGAGCCGATACCACCCATCGCGCTGAAATTAAAAGTCCTGTGCGATGTGGGCCTCGGCTACATGAAGCTCGGCCAACCCGCTCCCACGCTTTCCGGCGGCGAGGCCCAGCGCGTAAAACTTGCCACCGAACTGTCCCGCCGTGACACTGGTGACACTCTCTACATTCTCGATGAGCCTACCACCGGCCTTCACTTCGACGATGTCCGCAAACTCCTTGACGTGTTATCCGCGCTTGTTGAGAAAGGAAACTCAGTCCTCGTAATCGAACACAATCTAGACGTACTCCGCAACGCCGACTGGATCATCGACCTCGGCCCCGAAGGCGGGGAACGCGGCGGCGAGGTCATCGCGGAAGGCACTCCCGCGGATGTGGCGAAAATCAAGAAGTCGTACACGGGACAGTGGTTGACAAAAGATACTTGAGTACAACGATATTTTTGCTATACTTAAAACCATGCAGGAACTCAAACAAAAATTGGATCGTATTTTTGAAGGATTGCGCGGGGAGGTGGCTGGGATTCGGACCGGAAGGGTGACTTCGGCGTTGGTGGAGGATTTGGAGGTGGATTATTACGGGACAAAGACGCCGCTGAAGGCCATTGCGGCCATCTCGACGATGGAGCCGCGGTCGCTTTTGATACAGCCGTGGGATAAAGCATCGGTACAGGCAATTGAGAAGGCGATCCAGTCGTCAACTTTGGGGCTTGCGCCCATTATGGATCGGGATGCGATACGGCTTTCGGTGCCGGCTTTGACCGAGGAGCGGCGCCGTGAACTTGCCAAGGTGCTGGGGAAATTCGTGGAGGAGGCGCGGATTCGGATACGGCAGGCGCGGGAGGAGGCGCTGCGCGAGATTGACGCACGCGAAAAAGAGAAAGAGATAGGCGAAGATGAAAAATTTCGGCAGCGGAGCGAGGCCCAAAAAGTGATTGACGAGATAAATCAGAAGATTGAGACCATGGCCAAAGCAAAAGAAAATGAAATTATGACGGTGTAGAATGACGTAAAACGATAAAACTATAGAACTATAAAAAAGTTTCCAGTTACTGTTTTACGTTTTTAATCGTTATATTGTTCGAGTGAAACGAGTACGACTTGACGAATGGTTGATGAAGCACGGGCATGTGGCGGACAAGAAGTCCGCGTTTATTGTTGTGACCGAAGGGCGGGTGCTGGTAGGCGGGCAGAAGGCGATCTCTCCGGCGCAGATGGTGGCGGGGGAGGATCGGGTTGTTGTCCACGATGGCAATGGATATGTGGGCCGGGGTGCGCTCAAGTTGGACGCGGCACTGGAGCAATTCAAGATTGATGTATCAGGCAAGGTGTGCGCGGATATTGGTGCGGCAACCGGAGGATTTACGGAAGTATTATTACGGCGCGGCGCTGCCAAGGTGTATGCGATTGATACGTGCCACGGGAAATTGGTACCGAAAATCAGAGAAGATAGCCGGGTGGTTGTAATGGAGCGCGTTGACGTGCGAAATCTGAAAAGTTTGCCAGAAGCGGTTGATCTTGTTACCATAGACGTATCACTGATTCCGCTGGAGAATATTTTGCCGGCGGTCGGACGGCTTATGATTTCTGAAGGTTTTGTCGTGGCTTTGCTCAAGCCCCAGTATGAGACGCGCGATCCGGCAGCGCTGCGCCACGGCATTATCCGGGACAATGCGGCGCGGGAAAGCATTGTGAAAAGTTTTCTCGCATGGGCCAAGGAAAACGGCTGGAAAGTTGTGAACCAAATGGAATCTCCGATCAGAGGAGGCAAGGGAAACGTGGAATATTTGCTTGAATTATGCTTACTTTAATTTTTATCATTATCGCGATCAGCGTCTTGATTCTGGTGCACGAGTGGGGGCATTTTTTTGTCAGCCGGAAATTAGGGGTGGGGGTGGAGGAGTTTGGGTTTGGGTTTCCCCCACGTCTAATTTCGCGGGTAAAGAACGGGGTGCGCTATTCCATAAATTTGCTGCCGTTCGGGGGGTTTGTAAAGATTTTCGGGGAGCATGGCGAAGGGGAGCAGGAGCATCGCAGTTTTGCCTCGCGCCCGGCACGGCAGAGGATCGCGATTCTTGGCGCCGGAGTAGGCATGAATCTCGTGCTCGCGTGGGCGATGTTTAGCGTGGGAGCGGCCATTGGCGTACCGCAGGCAAGCGATACGGCAGAAGAGCAAATTCCGGTCTCGATTATTGCGGTCATGCCCAATTCACCTGCCCAGCAGGCCGGACTCAAAATTGGAGATCAGATCTATGAGATCAGGACGCCGGAACTTTCGCTGCGGATTGAGTATGAAAAGGATGTGCGAAATTTTGTTGACGCATACCGCGGCGAGGAAATCACGCTGGTGACCCAGCGCGGTAACAGCGTTCAGGAGATTAAAACAATGCCGCGCAAAGACGCGCCTGATGGTGAGGGCCCGCTTGGAATTGCCATGGCGCGCCTCAAGATCGTACGCTCGCCGTGGTATCTTGCGCCGATTGACGGATTTGTTATGCTGGTACGGAGTACTGTTGCCATTGTTGGAGGGTTTGTTTTTATCATTAAAGAACTTGTGCTTGGACATGCGCAGTCAGTACCTGTTTCAGGGCCTGTGGGCATCTATCGGTACGCGAGCGAGACGCAACAGTTCGGGTATGCCTACTTCCTGCAGTTTGTGGGAATTCTATCGGTCAACCTTGCAATCTTAAACGCCTTGCCGATTCCGGCGCTTGACGGAGGGCGTATTCTCTTTGTAGTATTAGAGAAAATCAAGAGGAAAAAAATTGACCCCAAGCTTGAAAATACCTTTCATACCGTGGGATTCGTCGTTCTTGTCCTTTTAATGGTCATCGTGACCTATAGAGATGTCGCACAGATATGGTAATGCGGTAAAGGACATTTTATGGATACAACACAAATAAAATCAAAGGTAATTATCTACACCACGCCCTCGTGCGTGTATTGCAAGATGGCAAAAGAGTTTTTTGCCAAGCATAGCATCTCATACGAGGAAAAGAACGTAGTCGAGGACGCGGCCGCGCGCAATGAGATGATCACCAAATCCGGACAGATGGGGGTGCCGGTTATTCAGGTTGCTCAAGATAATGGACAAACCGCTATGGTCATTGGTTTTGACCAGACGCGGCTTAAAGAACTTCTTGGGATCAGCTAATCTTTGATACAAAAAAGTTATCCACAGGTGTGGCATTTGTGTGAAATATATTCTGCGCTATACTTGTAAGCGCATACAAAATTCGTCCGGACATTCTCTTGTCTTAATTCATAAGCCTAAGAGAAGCGGACTCATTTGTTTATTTAGTTTTTTATTCAATTATTATTCACTTGTGAGAGAGATCGCTGATGTTCGGTTGCGCGTTACTTACTAAAAGGTAAAACGCATCCGTGGCGCAGTTTGGTTTCACTCATCAACGTATCCTATGAGAAGCTCAACTCTTTTCTTCTCGTCTCGCGCCGTCTCGTTTCGGGATTTGGCGAAACGTATTGTTTTTGGATTTTTCGTTCCGATGGTCATCGGGATGATTTTTTTTGCGGCAGCGCCTGTGGCGCACGCGGCAATTACCGTAGCCGGGCCGCCGATTGATGCGCTCTTTCAGGACGCAACAGTCGAGGGTGGGGCATATATTCCGCTGGTCCAGTTCCGGCTGCAGCAGTCGTTAGGCAGCGATACACTCACGAGTGTTGCGGTTGCCGTGACTTCAACGACCACCATCTATAATCTCAACGCGGGCCCTGCTAATGGGGAGATTAATAATCTTTTTCTGTATCGTGAATCTGGCGCGCATTTTGGGTTTCAACCTGGCGAAGATATTCTGATCAATACTGGTGCGAACGCCGTGATTGATCCGGCAACTACGAGCCCGATCACCATTACGGTTGATCCGGCGCAGCGGGCCGTTGGTACCATAGCGACTGATTATTATGTGGTGGCTCGCGCAACCACCAGTGCGGTGCTCATTACCGGCCATGCCGTGTACGCAACCACGTCCGCGAACTGGATCACGACATCCGGAGGCGCTTTGGGCTCGCCATTTACCGGAATGCGGAAAGCCACGTTCCAGCAAAACGTTTCAAGCATCAAGATCAGCGAGGTAAGGCGGGGGACTACCGGCAATGCCGGCAACCAGTTTATTGAACTTTACAATACCAGCGATGTGCCGATTGATCTGTCGCGTATGCCGCTCAACCTCTTTATCTATAATGCCGCAGGCGGGATTGCTACAAAAACGATTACCTATTTTAATCGCATTATTCCTGCCCGCGGATTCTTTCTGATCGCATCCGACATTTATGACGGAAGCAGCGTGCCGGCCGATGCCACCTACTCCAGCGTCGCAAATATGCTGATCTCCAACGGAGGTTTCTCTATTTCGACCACGACAACGGCCACGGGCGCGAGTGTGGCTACTACATCGGCAATAGACCTGATTGCATGGGGTACGCAACCGCTCGCAAACGCGGCATCGTCCACGGTGCCGGGTCTTGCCGCTCCCTTGGCTTTGGCGGATCTTGCGTTAGATAAAAGCTACGAGCGCAAAGCAACCACGAGTTCGACCAACGTGTCGCTCGCGCTCGGCGGTTTTGACTCGACCAACGGCAACAGCACGGATTCGCGCTTTAACAACAATGACTTTGTCTTGCAAACCGGATCAGGCGTAAACCCGCAAAATTCGTTGAGTCCCCAGGAATTCACCTTTAGCGCACCCGGGGGAGGTGGTGGCAGCGAGCAAAAATTGCAAGTTTCCGGATCGTTCCCGGGACCCAATCAGATGGGCGTGCCTATAGATATGACGTTTATCGGATTCGGGTTCAGCAAAGTGGCGGCAACGGGTACGATCATCTCGGCAATTGCGACAACCACGGTCTCGCTCACGACCGGCAGCGGATCAAACTTATGCGCGAGCGTTACCTATAATCCATTCCCAAGCAATTTTGAACCGTCCGTCAAATGCATGCTTTCCGCTGCGCTAAGCCCGTCCACCCTGTATACGTTTGCCGTTTCAACCAATGTGCGCGATCAGTCCGGGGTCCAGCTTGATCAGGACTCGTTTACCCCAGGCAATCAGGGCTACTCAATCACGTTTACCACCGGCGGGGCCGGCCAGACCCAGACCAATACTACGCCGCCCATGGTAACCGGTACCACGCCTTTTCCGGGAAGCGCCAATATTCCGACCAATCTTGCGAAGATTTTGGTGAAATTCAACATTGCCAACATGAATGTCTCGACCCTGACCGCAAGCAATATCGGTCTTACTTCAAGCGCCGGAACCGTGAGTTTGTCGAATTTCTCATTTAACGCAAGCACGAGCTTTCTGTCGTTTGTGCCCGGAGCGCTTGCGGCAAACACCCAGTATACGCTTACCGTCGGGACAGGCGTTCGCTCAAACAATGGCATCTCATTGCCTGCCTCGTATTCAACCACTTTTACGACCGGAGCAAATGCGGATTTAAGCGGACCAAATGTGGTGGGAGTGTTCCCGACTGCGAGCAGTACGATTCTCACCTTGAATATGGTTGATTTTGTATTTATCACCGACGATTATCTTGATCCGAGCACCGCAACATCCGGGGCCGTTACCCTGTCCTATCCGGGCAATGATGCAAACAGTAACAATTTGCCCGGGGTAGTGACGTACGATCCGGTTGCCAAAGAAGGACGCTTCACAGCCACCAACCCGCTTCCGGCAAACGCATTGAACAATCTGGTGCTGACCCTGGCCACCGGAACATTGAGGAACATGAGCGGGATTCAGATCGGCCGTCAGGCATTCAATTATTCAACTGAAGCGTCAAATTCTGATTCCCAATCGCCCTCGGCTATGTTTGCCAATGCCGACGCGTTTGGTATCGCAGTTACCTTTAACGAGGCAGTGAAAGTGACTGATGCAACTAATCTTGCGAATTATCAAGTATCAGTGGGAAACGCCACTACCACGCTCTCTGCTCTTGCCGGGCATACGATTGCGTATGACGCAGCAAAGCGCACCGCGCATATTTCGGGACTTTTTCTCCAGCCCGGATCGAGTTTCCGCGTGATTGTCTCAAACATCAAAGATATCTCCGGCAATGTGATGACTGTATCAAGTTCTGTAACGGGCACGGTGCTCTCAACCGCGCAATCCGGAGGGGCGCTTGGCCCTGGCGGTAACACCGGCGGCAGCGGCGGGGGTTTTGGTCCGCAAATCACTAATTTTTTAAGCTCCGGCATCGGATTTGCGCCAGGACTTCAGGTGGGCCCCATGAATGCCTTTATTTCGGCAAGCACCACGTATGGATTCATGATCCCGATCTCCAAACAGATTCCGGTGGCCGGTACCATTGTAATCACGTTTCCTTCAAGCTCTGATTTCAGTTTGTGCTGCGCCACAAAAACAAGCACCAATAACCCCCAGATTACCCAGCAGAATGCCGACATCAACGGTCCCGGAGCCGGTACGGTTACGATTGCGTCGGTGAGCAAAGACACCATGGCAAAGACCATCACCATTACCACCGGCACATCGGCAACGCGTTCGGAAAACGGCAACACGCACGATATGATTAACTTCTCGCTGGTAGACATTAAAAATCCATCAGTGCCAAAAGGCGTTGACAGCTCCGGGTATCTGCTCGATATCAAGACCAAAGACGCGTCAGGCGCGCTGCTTGAATCGTTTACTTCCAATCCTATCTATATTTCCGGAGGCGCCACTGGCGGATCCGCAACCACAACGGTCCGCGGAACTGTGTCCGGAAACGGAGGGGTTTTGGAAAATGTGACTATCCGGCTCATGGCATCGCAAATCGGCACGCTTGAAACCACCACGGACGCATCCGGCAATTACTCATTTACGAATCTTCCGGTCAACAACCAGATTTCAAGTTTCGGCAGTTCCGGCACCGGCTATGCGGTCTTTACGGATCCGATCATTACCGGCGTAAAGGTTGGGGGCAGCGCTTCAACAACCGGATTCTTTGGCGAGCCAATGCCAATGCCAGTACAGGCAACCTCAACCAGCCCGATCACGAGAAACTTCGCTCTGATTGCGACTACATCCGCATTAAACTTTGCGGTCAAACTTACCGCGGACAACTCGGCAGACGCTATCTTTACGGTTGGCGAATCAATTGACGTGTTTGCAAACGGTCCGGGACGGTTTATCGTGCAGACATTTACCACGGCCACGACCAATTACAATGGCACCACAATAGTAACCATTCCAATCCCGCAGGTAAACGGATCATGGGGTGTAGGCATTGGTCCGGCAATGCCAAAAGCAATGGGAGGACCGAGCTTTGGACCGCCACCGGCTCCGAAATGGGTTATGCCAAAGCCGATTCAAGTAGTTGTATCCGGCTGTCCGACCGCGTGCGTGGCAACTGTCGGCGGCATTACCACGACGTCAAACACGTTTACCATTGCAACGGCAAACCGTACCATTACCGGTATTTTGAAAGACGGGTCTGGTAATGTATTATCTGGGGTGGGCGTATTCGCATTCTCTCCGAACCAGGGCTTTGGCAGTAATGCGCAGACTTCGCTCGCCGGCGTGTTTACTATGAAGGTTGGAGACGGCTCATATAATGTGGGCGCATTTGTTCCTGGCATTGAATCCTCCCGCACAGTTTCTGTGGTGGTAAACGCGACCGGTGTCTTCGTAGATGGGTCCACAGCGGCATCAACCGGCTCGTCCGGCGCAAATCCTTTCGTCTTCACGATGAAAAAGCCCGGCTATACCATTACCGGCCGCGTAACTGACGGCACCAATGCGGTTGCCAATGCATCGGTATTTGCCTATCGCACCGATGGTCCCGGCAATGCCAATGCCCAGACCGATTCGTCAGGAAATTTCACGCTCTACGCGGACAACGGCGCATGGAAAGTAAACGCGTTCATTCCCGGGTTCGGCCCCATGCCGGAGCAGAGTGTCACGATCAGCGGCGCGTCCAAATCAAGCATCAACTTTGCGCCGTCAACATCGCTTACCTATCGTACGCTTACCGGCATCGTATTTGAGTCGTCTGACGCCAATATCGCAACCTCTACCGAGGGCGTAAGCGGCGTGATCGTGCGGATCACCGGAGCCAACGGCACCAATGAAACCATAACCGGATCCGACGGTACATTTAGCTTGCGCATTCCTTCCGGCACCTACACGATTGCCGACATCTTTAAGCAAAAATACGGCCGTGTTGCTCCGCTTGATCACAACCTTGCCGCCATTACATCCTTGAATCTCTCCTCCGGGGATCTGTATAAACCGATTCGCGTAGCGCCCCGGCAAACCGTAACCGTAACCATCAAAGACAATACCGGCGCCGCAGTCACGGTGAGCCGCGCATTTGTTGATCTGCTCGATATCAATACTGGATTCGGAATTCATGGCGAAATCATCAACGGCACCAGCACCACGATTCAGGTTCCTGATGGCGCAAGCACCACGGTACGCGCATTTATTGAAGGCGTACCGTCGCAGAATCTTTCCGTGGCAACCGACGATGCCGCAACTACGCTGGTTTTGAGCGGCGTGCTGCAGGTCAACGGAGCTGAAGCGGTAAAAGTGGTCCTCAATACGACGGCAGCCGGCATGGTAAGTGTTTCAGGAAAAGTATACGCGGGATCCATTGCAGGAGGTAATGAACTCGCAGACGCATGGGTGCAGTTTGTGGATCCGACCAACAACATCCGATTCGGAGCCCAGGCAACCTCAAGCGGCATCTATGTGCTGCGGGCCGCGACCAGTAGCTATCAGGTGATCGCGTTCAAACCGGGGTATCTGGGAACCGCAAGCACGGTAACACTTACCGCAGGTACGGCAAGTTTGAATCTGGTCATGACCCAGGCGTCCTCCGGCATTTCCGGCACGGTAACTGCGGCCGGATCCGGAGTGGCCAACGCATTCGTATGGGCTGAACGAGTTGGCGGCAGCGGTTTCAGTTCCACTAAAACCGATGCATCAGGCGCCTATACGCTCACAGTTGATTCGGGCCAGTGGAAGATATATGCCGCAACCGATGGCGCGCAAAAAACCAGCTACAGCGGCAATCCGGTCTCTGCAGGCGCCACTGGCATTACCATTCCGCTTACGATAAGCACGTCTCTCATCACGAAACTTTCTACCTCAAACACCTTTACCGATACCTCGGCAGGATCGTTCTCGGACTCAACCGTGGGTGTTAAGGTGGGGCTTGACTCGGGCGCGCTGGGCTCATCAGGATCTTCCGCGTATATTTCCGCGAAAAAGACCACCAATGTTCCGGTATCAAGCGATACCAATGTCCTGGGCAATGCCGGATGGGATATTAGCGCCGTCAATGGCTCAAGCGCGGTTACCAATCTCCAGACCGGCAAGAATGCCGAGATTACCCTTACGATCAGCAAAGCTGATTTGGTTGCCGATGGCATTGACACGACCACGAAAGTTGCGGCGGTGACAATAGTGAGCTGGAGCGATGACAAAAAGACATGGGAATCGCTTTCCACCGTGGCAACTTACAAGGATTCAAACGGCAATGCCGTAACTCCGACATCAAATCTTTCCAACGTATCCTCGGTTGACTTTACCACCTCAAGCGCCTCCCACTTTTCCGCGTACGCGCTTTCGTCTCCTACCAGCGGTTTGGCGCCCGCAACGCCGAGCGGCCTTGCGGTAACCCAGCCGTCCGCGACTGTTTCGGCAAAGTTGACCTGGACCGCCAATACCGAAAGCGATATCGCCGGATACTATATCTATCGCGATACATCTTCTACCGGAACATTTCCGCTTCGTGTTGATACGGCATCCACTGCCGCAACCTACACGGACACGGTTGATGCGGGCACCACGTACTACTACAAAATTTCCGCATACAACACGGCAACTCATGAGTCGTCGGCGACCGCTGCAGTATCGCTCGCGGTTACGAACGCGACAGGTGCGGCAATTCCGGCAAGCTCGGGCGGCGGTGGATCACCCTCAATCGGCCAGATAACGCCGGTACCTACCCCGACTCCGACAGCAAGCACTGCTACAAAGTCAACCCCGACGTCCGTCGGGACTCCGACCAAAGGCGTCGGAGCGGCTCCCGGTCTGACCAACGCACTCTCCCGCGTGACCAGCCCGGTTGCGCGCGCAGCGTTACTCAAAAACCTTGCGACTGGCTCCCGTGGCGCGGATGTTCGTACCTTGCAAGAGATGCTGAAATCAGATCCCTCGATCTATCCGCAAGGTATTGTCAACGGCAACTTTGGTCCCGCAACCCTCCGCGCGGTACGGAAATTCCAGCAGAAGTACGGCATAAGGCCGGCGAACGGCCGCGTAGGGCCGCTCACCCGCTCAAAACTGCAGGAAGTGTTTGGAGGAGTATCACCCGCCGTACCTGCTCCGGCCACTCCAAGCTCATCCAAATCCCGGGCGCAGATACTTCAGGATCAAATCGCCCAGACCATAAAAGAAATTGAGCGATTACGCGCAGCCGCAGCCGCGGCAACCACGACGCCTGCTACGACCGCAACCTCGACCGCAACCATGAGCACGACCACTCCGAGTACCCCGACGGTACCGTCGGGGCAGGCCGTTGTGGCAACGAGTACGGCAACTACGACACCGCAGTAACCATAGCGTAATTAAAAATAATTTTTTACCCATTATGTTCACTTATTTTCGGTTCAATAAGTTTATAGTAGCCGCGGCTTTGCTTGTATCAGTTGGCGCGGTCACGTCCGTGGCATACGCGACTCATTGGTGGGGCGGTTACCATTGGGCGCGTACCGCCAATCCATTCACCGTGAGGATTGGCGATAATGTCTCAACAATGTGGGACAGCCATCTCGCCACTACATCGACTGACTGGAGTACATCTTCGGTTCTGGATACTGCGATCGTTGCTGGTCAATCCAAGGGGAACTGTCAGCCCACCAAAGGGCGAGTCGAGGTTTGCAACAAAACCTACGGCAATAACGGCTGGTTGGGGCTAGCCCAAATTTGGGTGAGTGGTAGCCACATTACTCAAGGCGTCGCCAAGATGAATGATACTTACTTTAATAGCGCGCCCTACAATACCGCGGCTTGGAGACAGTTCGTCATCTGCCAAGAGGTTGGGCACAACTTCGGACTAAACCACCAAGATGAAAATTTCAACAATGCGAACTTGGGGACCTGCATGGACTATACAAGCGATCCGGACGGTACAATCAATGGGCAACTTTCGAACGAGCACCCGAACGCCCATGACTACGACCTACTGGATAATGTAATCTACCCGCACCTCGATGGTTTTACCACTGTTTTGAGTGGTGTTTTTGGCACAAGATCTTCTGCGCCGGTATTGGCGGGTGATGATATTGATACCTCAAATCCGTCGGAATGGGGCAAGGTGATACGAAAGTCCCGCGACGGCCGTAGCTCTCTTCACGAGAGGGACTTGGGCAAAGGAAATAAGATATTTACCTTTGTCATTTGGGCTAATTAAATTGAAAGA
>CAYJOT010000016.1:0-16657 GCA_964371935.1 uncultured Candidatus Saccharibacteria bacterium
TTTTTGCTGATTTCATGGCTCGCAGGCTTTCTCGCATGAGCTTCATTTCCTGCTTGAGTTCTTTTACGGTTTCGGCATCTCCGTCAAACTCATTGTCGTGAATTGCGTCTTTAGTCAGATCAATTAATTGATGCAGGGCGCTTTCGATCATTTCCTTTTCGTCTTTCGTGACTTTTATGCGATAGGTTTTCATAATGATTTTGCATAAATTGTTAATTCCTTTAGCGGCCGGCGTTGCCATTTTTCCTTTCTGAATTTCTGGATGGCCCGCTTCACCGCTATCGCCACATTCGATCCCTGATCCGTCGACTCGTAATGCTTCGGATAGGGGTCGTTGATGGTAAGTTTGATGTAGTAGCTTTTCATGGTCTTATCGCGGTTTTTTAAGGTACTTGATCAATTCCTCGAGCAGGGCATCGTAAATCTTGCCGTAGGCATAATCGGTAAGTTTGGAGTCGTCTACGAAGTCCACCGTCAGCTTTCCCATCAGCTCGCCGGTTTCGTCTCCGAGATCGTCTATGATCTGATCGGCGATTCGGTCCCTGACGATGGCAGTGATTCTGCCTCTCATGGCTTGAATCTCCTTATCGATGGCTTTTTTCATTTGTGGTTTTGTCATGGTTGTAATTTTTAATTGGTTTATTAATTCGACCTTTAGAAATAAATCGGGAAGTGCGCTTTGATGTAATCCTCGGCTTTCGCTCTCTGGTCTTGATCGTCTGGATCGGGATCGACTTCGCCGGTTCCTTTGCATGGTTCGCAGGCCACTCCTTCTTTGCCGGCAATCTCCATCGGTTGAGTTCCCATTCCGTCGCACTCCTTGCATTCGAGCTTCTCGCTCTTTTCGATGTACTCGGTTATTTTTTCTTCTTTGAAGTCCTCGGGGAGCTCATCCCAGTCGAGGACAAATTGGTATTTGTCGTAGTTCATATGTTTATGGTTTGTGGATAACTTTTGCTGGTGTTCGACCTTTTGCGGGCATGGCAAAGCCCTGCTTTGTCTCAAGCAATCCCTGCCACATCCATTTCTGCACCAGCTGGCCGAGTCGTTGAGGAGTGATATTGAATCTCCTCGCGATCTCCGCCTGGCTCTTTCCGCTGGCCAGCAGTTCTCTAATCTGCTGGTTTCGTTTCGATTTTTCTAAATGTGAATTCTTCATGTTTTTTGACTTATTTTTTAGCTAAATCCCCATGACACTTTCTGTTGGATATACAAAAAACCCGACATCTACATAGATGTCGGGTTTTGGGTTTTGGCTTGTTTTAAGGTCTTTTCAGGCCTTTTTGGCTATCCCTGCGTCATGTGACACTTCTTATACTTCTTCCCGCTCCCGCACGGGCAGGTGGAATTTCGATCCGGTTCTTTAGGTTGAGCGGCTGCCTGGTGGGAAGGTTGTGATAAAAGGGATGCCGAAACCGGAGCTTGAGAGATACTCAATCCGGGCTGGGCGGCATCGGGTTTGAGGAATTGGGCGCGGGTCATGTTGACGGGTTCTTCGCGAATCATAGCACCGTCGCCTACTTTGAAAATGGTATTTACGATTTGCGAGCGGATTGCGCTCTGGAGGTCACGGAACAGGCGGCTGCCCTCGTTTTTGTACTCCACCAGCGGGTCGCGCTGGCCGTAGGCGCGCAGACGCACGGAGTCGCGCAGATGCTCCATCTGGTCAAGATGTTCCATCCACAGCGCATCAATGGATTGCAGCATGACCGCGCGCTCGATATTTCGCATACCATCCTCCCCGATCTTTTGTACCCGCTGCTCGTAAAGTGACTCGACGGCGTTGGTAAGCGCAATGATAATCTCGCCTCGTTTCTCATCCTGATCGCGATCCTGTCCAACCACCCGATGCAGTTTATCGCGAATATCGTCAGTTATCGGCACAATGCTTTTAACCACTTCAAAGATTTCCTTCACGTCCCACTCGGATTCATCTCCGCCTGCAGTATGATACTCCACCACGCGGCTAATTTCTTCCCTGATCATCTCCATGATCTGGGATTTTAATATTTGTTCCGATCCGTGAGAAAACAAAATCTCTCTTCGCATCCGGTAGATCGCATCGCGCTGTTTGTTGAGCACGTCGTCGAAATCAAGCACGTGTTTTCTCGTGTCAAAATGAAAACCCTCGATTTTGGCTTGTGCGGATTCGATTGCCCGCGTTACCATTTTGTTCTCGATTGCCTCGTCTTCCGCGATGCCAAACGCCTCCATCATTGTTTTTATCTTCCCCGATCCGAAAATGCGCATAAGATCATCCTCGAACGAGACAAAAAATTGCGATGATCCCGGATCGCCCTGGCGTCCGGCGCGTCCGCGAAGCTGGTTGTCGATGCGCCGCGCCTCATGCCGCTCGGTGCCGATCACGTGCAGTCCCCCAACAGTTTTGACTTGTTCATATTCCCTATCATGCTCCGCATCTTCTTCTGCATCTCCGGTTTCCGATTTCTGGTTTCCAGTTTCCAGATTTCCGCCCAAAATAATATCAACGCCGCGGCCCGCGAGATTGGTCGCAACCGTAACCGCTCCTTTTCGTCCGGCCTGCGCGATAATCAATGCCTCGCGCTCATGATTTTTCGCATTGAGCACCTCGTGCGGCACTCCTTCCACGGAAAGCATTTTTGAGAGCCGTTCGTTCTTCTCAATTGAGACCGTGCCAATCAGCACCGGCTGGCCTTTTTCGTGCAGCTTTTTTACCTCGCGCGCCAGCGCCTGGAATTTTCCTTTTTCAGTGCGGAACACCAAATCCGGCAAATCGCGGCGGACCATAGGCCGGTGCGTAGGCACGGTCACGACATCCAGGTTGTACACCTTGTGAAATTCTTCGGCCGAGGTCTGGGCCGTACCGGTCATGCCGCTCAGTTTTTCGTACATGCGGAAGTAATTCTGAAACGTGACCGTCGCAAGCGTGCGGGACTCCTGTTGCACCGTCACCCTCTCTTTTGCCTCAACCGCCTGGTGCAGCCCTTCGCTCCATCGGCGGCCAGGCATGAGCCGTCCGGTAAATTCGTCCACAATGATCACCTCGCCGTCGCGCACTACATAGTCGCGATCGCGTTTATAGAGCGCTGTCGCGCGCAGCGCCTGTTCAAGATGGTGCACGAACCGTACGCCGCGTTCTTCATATATATTTCCGATATTCAAAATTTTCTCCACTTTATCAATCCCCTCCTCGGTCATGGCAACCGCGCGAAGCTTTTCATCCACATTGTAATCCGCCTCCTGCTTCAACTGCGGAATAATTTTCGAAAAAACTCCGTACAGCTCTCCGGATTCCTGATCCGGCATGGAAATAATGAGCGGGGTTCGTGCCTCGTCGATCAAGATCGAATCAACCTCGTCAACAATGGCAAAATAATGCTCTCTTTGTCTGAGCGCATCCGGCGAGTATTCAAGATTGTCGCGCAGATAATCAAACCCGAATTCGTTGTTCGTGCCGTAGGTAATATCGGCCCTATACGCTTCGCGTCGGGTACAAGGCCGGAAATGGCGGAGCCGTTCATCAGCATGCGGCTGGGCATCGGTATAATCGGGATCGTATATGCCTGACGAGTCATGCGTGATCACGCCAACCGCGGCACCCAGCGCATGATATACCGGCCCCATCCAGCCCGCACCCACCCGCGAAAGATAGTCGTTCGGAGTCACCAAATGCACCCCCTTTCCCACAAGAGAGTTGAGATACAGAGGAAGGGTAGCCACAAGCGTCTTTCCCTCGCCCGTGCGCATCTCGGCGATTTTTCCCTGGTGCAGCGCAATGCCTCCGACCAGTTGCACGTCAAAATGCCGCTTCCGAATCGTCCGCCAGGCGGCCTCGCGCACCGCCGCAAATGCATCGGGCAGCAGATCATCCAAAAGCTCCCCGGCATTGAGCCGTTCTTTGAACCGACCGCTCATACCACGAAGTTCTTCGTCGGTCAAAGCCCGAAGCTTTGCTTCTTGAACGTTGATTTCTTCAACCACCGGCTGCAGCAATTTGATAGCGCGCGCATTCGCATCCCCAAAAATTTTCCCCAGTAATGCCATACGTGTAGTGATAAATCGCTGTGTGGATAATTAAGCCCTTGACAATGATAACACTGTCCTATATATTCAAGTTAATCACGCCCCTCGAGTAATCGGGGGGACATTTTTTATTCCAATGCCATCAAGTTTTCAAGCTCTACTTTAAATATACCTTTGTGCATAGCCCAGATTTCACGGCCTAAATGTCCGGGAGAATAAACCACGATCACCTGCTTATGCAGTCGCACGAGTTTCTGATAGAGCGGAGCAAAATCGCCGTCTCCCGTGAAAAAGATAAAACCACTGATGTCTTTTTCAAGCAACTCGTGCACGTCAATACAGATTTCCATGTCAAAGTCGCACTTGCGGCGATAGACCTTTTCTCCATGGATTTCTGCTTCGAGAATATATTTTACGTCCTTGCTGGTAAGCGTGTACCCTGTTTGTTTTGCCTGCTCAAGAAATGCACCTGACTTGGGGTGCGTATCTTTGCCGAAATAGAGGCGGATATCTTCCACTGCGGGATAATTCTTCAGGTATGCGAAGAGTTGTGTCGGATCTATCTCGCGCCTGAGGGACTTTTCCCAGCCGTGGACATTTGCCCAGTCAATCAGGATGACAGTTTTTCCTTTGAGAGCTAGAGTTTTGAGTGATTTTGATTTTGTCATAATACCAGCTTATCTTCAGAACACATATATCCTACCCTCAAATCATAAAAAAATCCAGCCGTTATGGGGCTGGATCAAGAAGCAAAATTTACCTCCCCTCCCGCACTCGCCCTTTTTGTTTGATGCGCGCGGCTTTGGTGTAGCGTACCTGCTGTTTGATTGCACGAGCCGCGCGTTTTTGCACTGCGGATGCTTTTGATCTGAACGTATCAATCTCTCGTTTGAGTTCGTTTTCAAGTGTGTCGCATGCGGCGTGTATGTCCGCATCGGTCGCGTCCGCGCGGATCACACGCCTCCCGATGGTCAGGGTGGCCGATGCATGGAACACATTACCCTTGTGATGGTGTCTGGTCGTGCGCCCCACTTCAATATCCAAGACCGGCAGATCTGTCGCGACATTGCGCTTAAGAAATTTCCCGACCGGCTGCACGATCTTCCTCTCAATATACTCCTGTAGCGATGGCGTAATCTCCAGATCCTTTTGTCGAATGGTAGTGCGCATAACATAACACGTAGAACATAGAACGTAGAACAATGGAAAGATTGCGCCTCGTGTTACGTTTTATGTTTTTCGTTTTATCGTTAGTAAAGATACCCCCACGTATGCAGCCGATCGCTGTCCTCGGCCCATTTAAGGCCGATATCCGTGCGATAAAACATGTTTTGCACCATAATGTTCTGAATGCGTCCGTATACTTGCTTGCGCGCCTCATCCACAGTGGCGCCAGACCCGGCAATCACCATGAGCACGCCTGATTCGCCCGCGATCCGCCAGATGCCGTCTTCATTCTTCACGTCTTCGATATGCACTCCTTCAAGACTTGTCTTTTTCCTGAAAAATATTGGCAGGTCATGATACATTTCAACTAATTCATGATCCTTGGCTTTTGCAAACAGCGTCGGCACCATGAGCCGCACCCCGATCTGGAATCCCTTTTTTGTTTTCAGTTCAAACGACTCACCCCGTGCCAGTTTTGCAAGCCACTCAGCCAAAGGCGTGGTAATCCCTTCTGACTGTATCTGAATTGTAGGATATCCGAGCCGAGCTGTAAACTCAAGCGGATAGATACCTCTGCCATTCGCAATACAGTTAATGTCTATATATCCTCTGTAACCGGATTCAATAAGCGCGGGTTTCATTTTCTCGAGCGTTGAGCGGAAAAGCAGATTGGACTCGCTCCAAAACATCACGGTACCCATGTCTCCGGTAAACGGCCCGATGTCTCCGGGAAACACCCGCTTCTGTTCAAAATTCACGTTGACCGGCAAAATAAAATCCGTGCCGTTAAAAAACGCGCCCACCGCAATCTCAACTCCAGAAACGTATTTTTGCAGCTGGAACACTGGTGCCTTTTTCCGCCAGACATTTTTATTTTGATCCAGCATCTCAATCAAATCCTTGCCGTCCTCTTCCTCCCCGAGAAAAAGTAGCCCCTTGCCGCCCGACGGCGTATTGCCGCTCGGTTTGAACACATAGCGCGAGGGGTTTTCACGCACAAAACTGATTGCTTCCTCATAGTTGGTGAAATTCCAGTTCGGCAGCACGGTAACGCCGTACTTTTTCAGCTCGCTCTGCCCGAATTCGCGGTCAATCTCGAGGCAATCCGTGTACACGGAACCGCCGATCACGGCCTTTCCCTTTTTACGCAGCCGCTCGGCCTGCTCTCCGAACTCCACATCGTCAAAAATCACCACATCGCTCCATTCCACCCACTCCTCCCACTTTTCCACTTTCTCGACAAACCCGTTATACACGTCTGCATCGCTCTTCGCTTTGATGCAGCACCGTACCTCGTGCCCTTCTTTGCTCAATTGCCACGCGATGTCTCCGCTCAAACTCTCAAGTGAAACAAATAAAAATTTCATAATTCAGTTGTATGCGCATTTTCATCGCGAGTCAATTGTGGATAAGTGATTTTGCAAAAAATACAGTAGAAAAAGTTATCCACAATTGACATACATGCGTGTATCATTGAAAATAGAGAAGCGGGTAATGTTTTTTCTATCTTGATAGATCGCAATGCAAAAAAAATTATCAGAGGTCGACATTGCGTAGCATTAATTACGCACGTGATAATCCACATCGCATGCGTCACCACTTACTATTATGGCAAAGAAAAAAGCAGCAAAGAGGGTGGCCAAAAAGACTGCAAAGAGAAGAAGGTAGTCTTCGGAAAAACTCCGCACTCGCGGGGTTTTTCTTTCAGTCGCAGTTTATGATAGCTGCGCTTCCCCGACATACTGTATTTCTTCCTCGATGAGAATTCCGAATTTCTTTTGCACTTCATTTTTTGCGCGTTGGATGAGTGCGTGAATATCTTCTGCGGACGCAGTACCTTCATTGATGAAAAAATTCGCGTGCTTTGGAGAAATTACGGCGCCGCCTATGCGTGTTTCTTTTAAACCCGCGCGATCAAGCAGAAGCGACGTCGGGATGTGCGATTGGCTTGTAAAGGCCGCAAGCTCCGGAAACTGCGCCGTCAACTTCTCCCGATCCGTATCTTCGCGCCCCCATTCCGTATTTTTAAAAATGCACCCGCAGCACTTTGTCCCGATATCTTGTTTTACAAGCCGCTCCATGGTGATGCGCCGCACTTCTTTCTGAATCACTGCAGTATCTCCTTGTGTGAGTTTCAGTACCGCCGAAAGAATAATCCACTCCGGATGCTTCTTTCCGCCAGAGGCGGATCCGCCTCTGGCGGAAAAAATCGAATCACGGTAGCCGAAGCCGCATTCGGAATTTTGAATTTTGAATTTTGAATTTTGAGAGACATCAAAGATTTCCGCACTCTCAATCACGTCTTTCATCTCGCCGCCAAAGCATCCGGCGTTTCCCCGCACTGATCCGCCAATAGTACCGGGCACGCCAATCCCCCATTCAAATCCGCCAAGTCCGGCTTGTGCAGCTGCCAGCACCGCACGCGCCATCATCACACCCGCATCGCACACGAGCCGCTCCCCGTCGACGCGCACCTCGCCTCCGACCATGCGTATTGCGACTCCATTAAATCCGTGATCGGACACAAGCATATTTGACCCGGCACCAATGATCACAAACGGCACTTTTTTTTCCGCGGCAAACTCCAGCGCCTCACGCACCGCATCCGCATCAGCCGCCTCAACAAAAAACCGCGCCGGTCCCCCGATCTTATAGATCGTATACGGAGCAAGCGGTATATTTTCTTTTATTTCCAAAGCCATAGAGATATGGTACTATATTCTTATACCCCATTCCAGTGGCACGAGAAGCTGGCACTCACAAAGGACAAAGCTTGGAGTAAAACCCTTTTCGTGCCTCTTGAGTGGAGTATCTATAGAGTAAACATAAAATCCGCCTGAGGCGGATTTTATGCGGACAAATTGGAGTTTAAGGAATAATTCCCAAAGATTGAATCAGCAGGATCACTCCTTAATAACACTCACATGCTTCCAATGTATCAGATTCCGTGAAAAAAGTCAAGCTCAGTTGTCCACAACGCATAACTAAAGGGACATTTCTTATGTTATAATGATGGAATGAAGAAAAAAATTCTTTTCGTTATCACCAAATCCGTGTGGGGAGGGGCTGGAACGTATGTATATGACCTTGCGACAAATCTTCCAACGGATCGTTTTGATATTGCGGTCGCGGCCGGCGGAAATGGTCTCCTGTTTCAAAAATTGCAGTACGCAGGCATACGCACCATTCACATTCCGGAGCTTGGGCGCGACATCCATATCTGGAAGGAACTGCGATCCTTCCGTGCGCTTCTTGAACTTTTTGGGCGTGAGCAGCCAGATATCATTCATCTCAACAGCTCAAAAGTGGGAGGACTTGGCGCACTTGCCGCACGTATTGTCCCGCTTCGCGGGATCTCGCGTAGCGAGACGAGCCACTCCTCGAAGAAAAAGATGAAGATTATCTTTACCGTGCACGGCTGGGTTTTTCTTGAAGACCGCCCCCTGCTTTGGCGCGCCGCAGCATTCCTCGCAAGCTGGGCCAGTATGCTCTTTCAGGATAAGGTCATCCTCATCAACAGCCGCGATTACGCAGCAGCGCAGAAATTTATTCCAAAACGAAAACTCGCACTGATCCATAACGGCATTGCCCAGCGTGTCTTTGCGCCGCGCGTGGAAGCACGCAGATTTTTTGCGGAAAAAACCAAAAAAGAAATTCTGTCTGATACACTGCTTGTCGGCACGATTGCAGAACTCACGAAAAATAAGGGGCTCACCTATCTGATTGATACCGTCCATCAGATGAAATTTCAAATTTCAAATTTCAAATTTCAAATCATAATTATCGGGGAGGGAGAAGAGCGACCACGCCTTGAAGATCAAATCCGCAATCTCCACCTGGAAGACACGGTTTCTCTGCTTGGCTTTATTCCCGATGCGGCACAATATCTTTCCGGTATGGATATATTTGTACTGCCCTCGATCAAAGAAGGCCTCCCCTATGTAGTCATGGAAGCAATGGATGCCCAAGTGCCCGTGATCGCAAGCAATGTCGGCGGCATACCTGATCTGATTTCGCACAATGAGAATGGAATTCTGGTCCCGCCAAAAAATGCAGTTGCGTTCGCGGAAGCGATTGAACGCCTCGCAAAAAACAAAAACGAACGCATGGCGCTCGGAAAATATGGCATCCATACAATCGAGACAAAATTCTCGCTTCGTGCTATGCTCGAAAAAACGCAACAACGCTATGAATATGAAGCGGCAGACTAAAAAGATATTGTTTCTCATGGTATGCGATCTGCTGCTCCTCTACGGAGCGCTTGGCTTTACCTTGGCGCTCCGCTACGGTGCAAATCAGGACAGACATCTCGTGCTCCAGCATATCTTCCCGTTCACGATCGTGTTCCTGCTCTGGCTTATTTTTTTTGGAGCGTTTGGATTCTACGATCTGCGATTCGCAAAAAACAGCAGGTATTTTTTCTACCGGCTTGCGCAAGTCATGGTCATAAATGCCGTTATCGGCGTTCTTTTTTTCTATCTGCTCCCGTTCAGCATTGAGCCGCGCCGCAATCTCCTGCTGATCGCCCTTTTCGCCCTCATCTTCATTTTTACCTGGCGTTCGCTGCTCAACCTGCTTATTGTCCGCACAGGTGCTGAGCGCATTCTTTTTGTAGGTACGAGTTCCGAGGCCATCAAGCTCGCCGATTATCTGCTCGCGAATCCCCAGCTTGGACAGCGCCCGGTCGCCTTTCTTTCGGCGAACGGAACATCCGCGGGAGGCCACCCCGATCTTCCGCTCTACAATACCGATCATAATCTCACCAACATCATCCACGCGCATTCCATCAACACCATTATCATGCTGCCTGAAATTAAAGAAAACCGGACGTTGGTCAAGCTCTTGTTCCAGATCATCCCGCTCGGCATCCCGGTTTTCGAATTCAGCGCGTATTACGAAGCGCTCATCGGCAAGATCCCCGCGTCATTGGTCGGCGAGGTTTGGTTTCTTGAAAATCTTATTGGAATCCGCAAGCACTTTTACGAGTTTTTTAAGCGTGCGCTCGATCTTACCGTTGCAGCCCTGATCAGTATTCCGGTACTGCTTGTTTTTCCCTTTGTAGCGCTTGCAATTATTTTAGAATCACCTGGGCCAATTTTTTTCCGACAGCAGCGAGTGGGGAAAAATGGAGTCATATTCACGTTGCTCAAATACCGATCAACGCATCGCACTACGGTAGGTCCTACCGAGGGCTGGACCAAAGAGACCGGCAATGTCTACACGCGAGTTGGAAGATTTCTTCGCAAAAGCTATATTGACGAGTTACCCCAGATTATGAACATTGTGAAAGGCGAGATGTCGTTCATCGGCCCACGCCCAGAGCGGCCTGAATTCATGGAAAAATTAAAACAAAAAGTCCCGTTCTACGAAATGCGTTTGCTCGTCCCCCCCGGCATTACCGGCTGGGCCCAAACAAAAATGGAAAACGATGCCGCCGTCGAGGACGCCCCGGAAAAAATGCAATACGACCTCTACTACATAAAAAACCGCTCCTTCACCCTAGACCTCCTCATTATCCTGCGCACCATATTTATTTTGTTGCAGAGACAAGGGCGGTGAAAATTACAATCCTTATAAGGATCACGCTAAAATATAGGCTGAGGCGCGTGTCAGATGATTTATCTATGACACCAAAATAGCTTCTCGTTTGAGACGGCATGGTTAGCCCCGCCGTCTTTTTTCATTCTTAACAAACTTGTGACGATCGTCAGGGGTTTGTTAAGAATGAGAACAGGAGAAAATTATGTTATCCCAGACATCTTTTTGAGCTCCTCGGCCCCCTCTTTGAAATCTATGATGGAGCGGTCGTGAGCCATTCCCATAACGGAACGAACCGGACAGTTTGCGTGTCTTTCTTAACTTCTTTTTTCTGATCCCAGGTTATCACCGTTAATTTTTTTGTGCCCAATTCAGCACCGGCTTCCATCAGGGCTTTTATTTCTCTTTGCTCGGTATCTGGATTTGTCAGGTCATAACAGACTTGTATCAGTTCCACTACTTGATATCCATATTTAAGCACAAAATCTATCTCCCGATCATTGCGAGTTTTGTAATAAAATAATTCTCGGTTCGGCTTGGCTCCACGCTTCACGAGTTCGGTAAAAACCAAGTTCTCCATAAGCTTACCCTTGTCGGGAGAATGTTGAATTGCCTTAGCGGTAACAAAACCATTGTCGACAACATAAGTTTTTTTGGGAGATTTGAGCCGCATTCCGGCTTTTGCGGAATAACGGGAGAGTGAAAATATGACGTAAGCCTCGGCAAGATAGCTAAGATATCGCTCCAAAGTAACATCACTTTTGAATTTCAATATATAGGCCAGCTTGCGCGCGCTATATTGGCCGGAAATATTGCTTATCAGATACGATCCCAACTGGTCTATCTGCTCGGAAAAACGAACCTTGTGACGCCTAACAACGTCCTTAAAAAGAATGGCATCAAACAGTACATCCAGATAACCAAGTGGCTGTTGATTTTTTAACACGACTTCTGGAAAGCCACCGTTTATCAAATACTCCTCCATCAATTTCAACAATTCGCCGCGTTTTTGCGGCAGAGATTCGAGCTCTGCATCTATGGCAAATTTTTTCGCTCTGAGAAATTCATTAAAATCAAATGGCAATATTTCTATCGGGAAATGTCTTCCGGTAAGGTGCGTAGCCAATTCCATCGAAAGCAAGTTGGCGTTCGATCCGGTCAAGACGACATTGTAACCCTGGCGATGCAGACGGTTTGCGAACAGCTCCCAGCCCGGCAAATTTTGTATCTCGTCGAATAAAACATATTTCGTATCTCCGTAAACTAACCGCAGTTCGTCCATGAGTTCGTACAAATCAAGTTTCTCGCCCACCAAAGCCGGATCGTCAAAATTGAAATAGGCAAACTCCCGATCTTTTAGAAGCATCAACGAAAATACAGATTTCCCAGCGCGGCGAGGTCCTAAAACAACTTTTATCAAATCTGAAGACACCCACTTTTTACCTTTTTCCGCCCTTGCCCGCTCTACATAAGGGACGCTTAGCAAAGTATCTTTTTCTGTCTTTTGCTTGGAAATTATTGTTTTTAATAGGCTTTTTTGCATATTGTTTTACTCATATTAAGCAAAATGTCTTATTTTTGCATAGTACAAGTAGTATAATATACATAAAAGGGAAAAACAAGATGCTGTCAACACTCAATAGAGAAGACCTATGCTATTCCATGCATCTTTTTCAACTCCTTGATTCCCTCTTTGAAATCTATGGTGGGGTGCCAGCACAGCAACTCTTTGGCTTTGCGGATGTCGGCAAGGGTTGCTTTGGGCTCAATGCGAGGTTCGATCCACACCGTAGGGCCGCCTATCATTTTTGCAACATCGTTGATGGAATAGGTTTTGCCAGTGCCGATATTAATGACTTCTCCTTTACCGACATTAGGGGAGTCCGCGGCAAGCAGATTTGCGCGTACCACATCGACTACATGTGTGAAGTCGCGGGATTGCGTGCCATCCAGTACCAGGGTCATTGGACGCTTATCAGCACGCTGTCCCAGAAAAATGCCGATGACCGTGGCATACGCGCCATCCGCTTCCGTGGTCTGGCGAGGACCATACACATTGAAGTAGCGGAGCGAGACGGTCTCAATACCATAAATCTGGGAGAAAAGCCGACACGAAAGCTCTCCTGTATATTTTTGAAGCGCATAAGGGCTCATGGGTCGCGCCTCCATCTCCTCATGGAGCGGAAGCGTATCTTGGTTGCCGTATACGGATGAAGATGCAGAGTAGATCAAGCGTTTGACACCCGCGTCGCGTGCCGCCACCAACACATTTGTTGTTCCGCCGGAATTGACACTATGAGACGTGCGCGGATCTTTGATGGAGGGTTGCACTCGTGCAAGAGCGGCAAGATGAAATACAAGATTTGCACCGACAAAAATCGGCGCAATCTCTTCAAAATTCCGGATGTCCTGTTCGTGGAGCTGCGCTTTCGGGTTGACCCGCTCCCGCCTGCCCGCGGAGAGATTATCAATCACGTGTACTTCGTCTCCACGCGCCACAAGCGCGTCCACCACATGCGAGCCGATAAATCCTGCTCCTCCGGTTACGATTGATTTCATAAAGTGTGATCATGCACCGCAACGTCTTGGGGAGTCAGCCCCTGGGTTGCAAGTACTTTTGCATTAAATGCGACATCGGCGCTTATCAGATCCGCAACATGGTGCAATCCCTGTTCGCGGGCATGCGCCACCAGCGCGTCAGTGTCTTTGATAAAACAGTATCCGCCGTATCCGCGATAGCCGCCGTGAAAAACATCAAGGTGCGACATGCCAATGCGCGGATCTGATCCGATCCCCTTGCTGATAGGGTCATAATCAACTCCATGGTGTGCGGCCAGATCGAATATGGCGTTGGCGAACGTGACTTTTCGCGCAAGAAAAACATTTGCCGCGCACTTCACAAGTTCCGCTTCGGTTGCGGTAATCTCAAGCTCCGGCGAGGGCGCCATAACCGGAGCGCGCGGCAAAAGCGTGAGCACCTGCGGGGCTGCACGTCTGCTTTTCTGCGTCCAGCCGACCAGCTGCCGGTCCGGATGCAGCGTGTTTTCCCATGCCCGTTGTTCGGTCAGAAACTCGGGGTTGAAGAGAAACTGATGTTGAGGAAAACGTTTCTGAAGATCTTCGGTGGTTCCGGGCGGAACCGTGGATTTGATCACGACAATCTTTGGTTTACCCAGAGCGGAGTCGAGGGGCGTACCCACGCGTCCGATCGCATCTTCCAGGAAAGACAAATCCGCCCGGCCATCAGCGCTTCGCGGAGTGGGCACGCAAAGAAAAATAATATGTGCCTGGTCCACGTCATCGGAACAGCGTTTTGCGCGATCCGTATCAAAAAGAAAAATATCTTTTCCGCGGGTGTACCCTCCCATTTCTTGAAAATACCTCGCAAGCGGCGACCCGACCATGCCGACTCCGATAATGCCGATTTTCTTTCGCGATTCCATATTTTTTATAACAGAAAAAACCACTGATCGGTTTCAAGATTCCGGTCATTCTGAACGCAGTGAAGAATCTTTTTATCTATCAAAAGAGATTCTTCTCCGTCAACTGACGGATCAGGACGACGCAAAGTATGTGCGTCCCGCGTTATTTCTTCGGCTGTGCCCGGAGGGATTTGATGAATTGTTCAGCTTCTTTCTCGTACGCGGGGTCGAGCCTGCTTGCTTCGCGCACCTCGGCTTCGGCCTCATCAACGCGGCGAAAGTAGCCGAGCAGCGCCGCATACGTGGCGCGATACTGGGCGTTGTTGGGCGCCACTTTTACGAGCCGTTCGTAAAATTTGATCGCCGACGCGTAATCCTGCACCTGCTGGTAGGCAAGCCCCAGACGATAGAGACTTTGTTCGTCAAGATTGTCGTGATTGATCTTTTGCTGCACTTCCGTTGCTACTTCTTTATTACCAGTCACGATCCCGATAATCTCAAGATTGATGCCCGCCTGTATAAATGCAGGGTCAAGCTGCCAGGCCTTGCGCAAGGCCTCGATCGCGCGGTCAGCACGATTGGTTGCGAGATAAAGCTGCGCCAGCTCAAAATAGATAAGTTGCTTAGCTGGTGAGAGCTTGAGCGCGTCTAAAAGCAGCTGTTCCGCTTGCGCCGCGTACGCTGGATTGAGTTGCAGCCCCCGACCAAAGATAGACGCGAGAAACAGTATGTGCTTAATGTCCGGCGAGGGCCGGTCAATTTCTTTCTTGAGTTCTGTCACGGCAAACTCCGCGAATTTCTTCTGGTCTTCGGGGTTGATCTGGGCATTGCCCACAATAGTGCGCGCAGCATTGCCAATCTGCTCGCGCACTTCCGTGTTGCCGAACGAATCATACGAGAGCGCAAACGTAAGCCGATCAATCAGCTTGTCAACCGGCGTCTGGACTTGCGTAACGCGCAACGCATCAATCAGCGCCTGCGACTGATACATGGGCTGGATACTCCACACATAGATGGTGATGCCGGACACCGCACCGAGCGCAACCATGGCCGCAATACCGCGGCTGAATAACACGTCTGAAGACATTGACTGTCGGTGCTCGGTCTTCGTATGCTCAAGCACAAGATATTGCGTGTAGGCAAGAAAGGCAAAGAAGAGCAGATACGTGTTAAGATTGTCAAATACGAAGATGTTTTGGAAAAAATAAGAGACAAAGAGCGCCACCAGCACGCTCCCCTCCCAAAGCGCTAACGCGCGTTTGCGTACTGCGGATACGATCATCCAGAATGCTGCGGCAAAGATCGAGAGGTATGCGGCAAGCCCGATAAATCCGGCATGGATCAGCCAGTCAAAGATGATATTGTGCGATCGGTCAAACCACGGTTCCTGTGCGTACAATCCGGGATCGTAATATTTTTGGAACACCAGATAGTAGTTTTCCTGCCCCCAGCCCAACAGCGGGCGCTCCAGCGCGCCTTTCCACGACATCTTCCAGATGAGAAACCGGGAGGCCACGGTTGATTCGCTCAACGAATAATTGGTCAAGCGGCTAAGCACCGGACTTTGCTGAATAAAGCGTGAACTGCGGCCAAGCCAGAAGAGGAACGGTACGATAATAACGAGCGCAAGCGCCATGGCCGCGAGTTTTCTTCCTATACTCCACCCTGTCCCAAGCGATGATTTTGTCCCCTCGACTTTGCTCGGGGTAAATTGTTCACCGCCAAACATCCGGTTCCAAAAGAGAACCGTCAGAGCAGCAAACGGAATGACGGTCGCGAGCAACGCTAAAACCACGCCTCGGGTTGCGGTGAAATAAATAATCACGAGTTCCGAGAGCAAGAGAAGCCCATAAAAAACTTGTAACAGCCATTTCTTGGTCTGTCTGGATCGCTGCGGCCAGAATTGTTTCATCAGCAACACAATAAGCCACACATGAAAGAGCAGGTATGCCGCAAGGTATGTTGGATTGCCAATGGTCGAATCAACCCGGAAACCGCCCTGCGGAGACGAACGCAGCCCGAGTTTCTGAAGCACCGCAATATAGGAGACGACAATGCTCGCGATAATGCTCACATGGAATAATATCAGCCAGTCGCGCCGTGTCCGAAACACCGAGAGTAGCATCAGGAAATAAAGGTAGAGATGCGCAAATGAGATAAACCCCTCCATACGTTCGTAGTTGGAGAAAAAAGAACGGTAGGGATTGGGTCCAAACCAGTCCGCGAGAAACAGCACGACCACGAGCAGCGTGACCGATTTGACCAGCAGAGTCAGCCGCGGCCGAAATTCAGACCGTATGATCATAAGCCCAACCCAGAGCGGCACGATCAACTCAATGATAATACGAAACGTGAAATTTTTTCCCGTAATAAACGGAAAGAGCATCGAGGACGCGATGTAAAACGGAAGCAGCGGAATCACCCAGAGTCCGATCCGCACCGCCCACAATAAAATGTTCTCAATTAACTTACGATTTTGATTCATATATCCCCAAGCATACGCGAAACAGGAAATGGGGTCAAAT
>CAYJOT010000017.1:0-14500 GCA_964371935.1 uncultured Candidatus Saccharibacteria bacterium
TAAAGAACGCTATGAAAAATAAAGAAAAAATCAATTAGAATTAACAGTTTAAATTACTTACTGTATTGCAACGATCACTGTTTTGCGGTATATATAGAATATGAGTAAAAAAATAGTTACATTTATTGCCACTCAGTATAAAGATAAGCCGGTAAACGTTAGTTTTTATATTAAAGAGGGGGAGAAGGTAAGATTTACTGCTACAGAAAAGACGCCCGTGAAACAACGCGTGCAGTTTCGGGCGCGTAAATCCTGACCATGGCGACTTTTGACTATCAGTTTGGTTTAACCGAAATTATCCCATCCAAACAGGATAATAAGGAGGGTCAGAAAATTGTTGCCTTTAAGACCTTGGTTGAGAAAACAATAATCCCAGAAATCATGGGGTTATCAATTTTTCCTTCCAAGAAAGAGGTGGTTGTTTTCATCATGCAATTTTTCTTAAGCAAAAAAGATTACGATACTCGCGATGTAGACAATATGAGTAAAACGGTTATGGATTGTCTAAAAGGAAAGCTTTATATTGACGATGTGCAGGTAATAACGCTTTTGATCAGTAAGAAGATATCGCCCAGAGTTCCGAGCAATTTTGTTTTTGTCGGTATAAGAGAACTACACGGAGAAACGGATATAGACGTTGTAAAATCTATGCTTATACAACAAGCCATAACTCTTTATCATACTTCAATAAAATGATAAATCTATAAATATTAACAACTTAAAGTAATTACTACCTATGCTCACTTTTCCCATCATCACCTCTATCATCTCCATTGTGTTCGCATTGATTTTGGCGCGGTTTATCAAGCGGTATCCAGCGGGTGAGGGCCTGCAGATCGAGATTTGGAATGCGATCAAAGAGGGGTCGCATGCGTTTCTCAAGCGGCAGACCATTTCCGTTTCAGTTGTTGCTGCGGTTTTGTTTGTGCTTATTGTTGTCTTTCTGAAAAGCTGGACCACCGGCTTTGGATTTCTGGTCGGGGCCGTGGCATCGGCGCTTGCCGGATATCTGGGCATGATGACGGCGGTTGATGCGAACGTGCGCACCACCGAAGCCGCTAAAATTGGCATACAACGCGCGTTTAAGGTTGCTTTCTTGGGCGGATCAGTCACTGGATTTCTGGTAGTAGGACTTGGTTTGTTTTCGGTCAGTATTTTCTATTTGTTCACGCGCGATATCACCGCGCTGATCGGCCTTGGGTTTGGCGGCTCGCTCATTTCCGTTTTTGCGCGGCTGGGCGGCGGCATTTTTACCAAAGGCGCTGATGTGGGTGCGGATCTTGTGGGCAAAATTGAGGCGGGTATTCCCGAAGACGATCCGCGAAACCCGGCCGTGATCGCGGACAATGTCGGCGACAACGTGGGCGACTGCGCGGGCATGGCAGCTGATCTTTTTGAGACTTATGCGGTGACCGCAATCGCGGCTATGCTTCTGGGTTCGCTCATATTTCCGGATCGCGAGATATTTATTCTGCTGCCGCTCATGATCGGCGGCATTGCCGTTATTGCATCTATGATCGGCGTGTTTTTTGTAAAAATCGGCAAAAGAGGGTCTATTATGGGAGGCCTGTATCGGGGACTTATCGCCTCCTCCGCGGTTATGGTGGTACTGCTCTGGCCCACGTTGTCCATAGTATTGCAGGATCCGGAACTTACGCAAAAATATTTTCTTGTCTCGCTCGTGGGTCTTGTGGTCACCTTTCTTATGGTGGTTGCAACCGAGTACTACACCTCGAAGAAATTTCGCCCGGTTCGTTCAATCGCGCGCGCATCCGTTACCGGACACGGTACAAATATGATTATCGGGCTTGCCTTCTCGCTTGAGTCAACCGCGTTTCCGATTGTGGTCATTTCTGCTGGCATGCTCGCGGCATCAATGATCGGGGGCATCTATGGCGTCGCAATCGCTGCCATGGCCATGCTTTCTATGGCGGGCATTATTGTCGCGATTGACGCGTTCGGCCCCATTACCGACAACGCGGGCGGCATAGCTGAGATGGCGGGCCTGCCTGACTCGGTGCGGGCCGTGACCGACCCGCTTGACGCCGTAGGCAATACGACCAAAGCCATTACCAAAGGATATGCGATCGCATCTGCCGGGCTTGCGGCCATAGCGTTGTTTGCCTCGTATGTTGAAGAATTAAAATTTTACCATAAAGCAGTTTCATTTGATCTTGCCGATCCGTACATCCTGATAGGCCTTTTCATTGGCGGCATGATGCCATACCTCTTTGCATCCATTGCTATGCGCGCGGTCGGCAAAACTGCCGGGTCCGTGGTTGAGGAAGTGCGCAGGCAATTCCGCGAGATCAAAGGCATTATGGAAGGAACCGCAAAACCCCAATATGACAAAGCCGTTGATATCGTGACCAAAGCCGCTCTTCGTGAAATGATCCTGCCGGCGCTTATTCCCATTGTCATTCCAATCCTGCTCGTCATCATACTTGGCGCAAATGGCTCCAAAGCGCTTGGCGGCCTGCTCGTCGGCACCATTGTAACAGGCATGTTTGTGGCCATTTCCATGACGTCTGGAGGTGCCGCATGGGACAACGCCAAAAAATACATCGAGGAGGGCAACTATGGCGGCAAAAAATCCCCGGCCCACCAGGCGGCTGTGACCGGCGACACCGTAGGCGACCCGTACAAAGACACGGCCGGCCCGGCCATCAACCCCATGATAAAAATAGTAAACATTGTGGCGCTGCTGATTGCGCGGTTGTTGTAAAATTGACAAAAACACTTTTTCGCGTTATGGTTATAGAAAATAATGTACACGTACTAAAATAATGCGGCACTTCACCACCATTACAAAACAGGGTCAGCTTACAATCCCGAAATCCCTTCTTCGGGAGTTCGGTGTTCGCGGAGCCACGAAGGCAATTGTCCGCCGCAACGGGCAAATGCTCATCGTAGAACCAAAACGGGAGTTTTGGTCTCTTGCGGGTTCTCTTGGCTCATCCATAAAATTGAGCGACAAAAAATTCTCGTCAGCGCGGCGCGCGTTCGCCAAAGAATGGCCGCGACACACGACCCATGAAAGAAATACTTGATACAAATGTTTTGGTGCGCTTTCTCGTCGGTGATAACATTCTTTTGCAGAAACGGGCAGGGCGATTACTGAAAGAAGCCGAGGAAGGCAAGCGTGCAATTATTGTTCCCGTCATCGTGGTAGCCGAGGCATGTTTTGTGCTTGAGTCGTTCTATAAACGCCCGCGCGCGGAGATTGCAGATGCTTTTGAGGTTTTTCTTTCTGAACGATGGCTTGATGTGGAAGATCGCGACGTATTGTTGGAGGTTTTGCGTTGGTATCGCCAGGGCATTCATTTTGTGGATAGTTTCCTCATCGCAAAAGCGCATGCCGAGGGCGCGAGGATCCTTACCTTTGACAAAAAGTTAAGCAAACAAATGAAACCAATCTAATCTAAGACTGTAGAAGAATGCGCTTTATGGTGTCATCCTGAGTCCCGACAAGTCGGGACGAAGAATCTCGTACAATAGCATTTAAGCCAAGAGATCCTTCGCTATGTTCAGGATGACAGGCAAACGCGTAAGTCCTAAATCTAACCCAATGAAATTTGTCATATCAAAAAAACCAAAAGAGTATTTAAAACAAGGGCCGACCGGATGCGGTCTTTATTCTATCAAAGGAATATTGAGCGCGTACGGCACAGATGACGGCAGACATCCATTCATGTATGGCCCGTTAGGTATCCTTCCTTTTGTCATGACTCCATTACACTATGTGAAAATATTGCGCTCGTATGGATTTGGTGCCGAGTGGCAAGACACACACAAGTTGTCTGAACTGTCTGATGCACAAAAACTCGCGACGCTCAAGGAATTACTTCGTCGCGATATGCCGGTGATGATGCATATCGGAAACGGGTATCGTGGGCGCGGCATCATATGGAGCAGATGGCGGTGGCGGATAGTGAGCCACTGGATAACACCGTGGGGATTTGACAACGAAAAAGGCGCTTTCTATATTTATGATTCCTGTGTGCCCCTCCGATACCACAATAAGAGTATCCCTACTGGGAATGTACAGCGCACTTATGAGCAAGTGCTACGCGACTGGGGCGGAGGTCCATGGCAACAGCGGCGATACGGGTATATCAAAATCGACTTAGTCACTGCTATTGACAAGAGTCCCTCACTTGATACATACTGAAGACGTTAACCCCACCGTCCGTCCCGTGTTCGCGCGCGACGGCGGTCTTCTTTTATGAACTTCACCACTCAAAAACTCCCCAAATCGCAGATTGAAATACTGGTGACGCTTCCCTTCTCCGAGTTTGAGCCGCATGTGAAAAAGGCGGCTGCTTTGATTGCGGAGACGGCCAAGATCGAGGGGTTTCGGCCGGGCAAGGCGCCGTATGGGGTGGTAAAAAATCACGTGGGCGAGCATGCGATTTATGAGCGTGCGGCAGAAGAGGCGGTGCGGCATACGTGGGCGGAGGTGGTACGGGAGGTGCTTGGCAAAGAGCCGTTTCAGACACATCCATTCATCGGCAGACCGGATATTACGGTTACGAAACTCGCGCCGGGCAATGAGTTTGTATATAAAGTGGCGGCCAGTTATGTGCCGGAAGTGAAACTGCCGGACGACTACGCGGCAATCGCGAAACGCGTTCGCAGGGACAAAAAAGAAGTCGGCGTTGAAGACGAAGAGGTGCAAAAAACGCTTGACTGGATCCGCGAATCGCGATCGGAGTTGATCGTGGTTGAGCGCACTGCTGCGCTTGGCGATGCGGTGGAGATTGATTTTGAAATGCGGCATGGCAAAGTCAAGATTGAAAGCGGCGAGGCCAAAAACCACTCCTTTGTACTTGGCAAGGCAAAGTTCATTCCCGGATTTGAAGATGCGCTCGTGGGCATGGCAACCGGAGAAGAAAAAACATTTACGCTGGTCGTACCGGCTGATTGGCGGGATACGTCGCTTAGCGGCAAAGCGCTGGATACCAAAGTGATCGTGCGTTCGGTAAAGGAGCGAAAGATGCCGGAGCTGGATGAGCAGTTTGTAAAAACGCTTGGCGCGTTTGATTCCGTTGACGCGCTCAAAAAAAACATTCACGAGGGTATTGCCGAGGAGAAAAAGGAAAAAGAAAAACAGCGCATCCGCATCATGATCGTTGACGAAATTGCAAAGGGTTCTGAAATGGATGTGCCGGATATTCTCATCGTGTCCGAGATTGAAAAGATGCTTCACGAGATCAAGTCCGGAGTCGAGCAGATGGGCATGGTATGGGAAGATTATCTCCAGCACATCAAAAAGACCATTGAGGAGCTGAAAACAAGCTGGCAGGACGAGGCACTACGCCGGGTGCGCACGGCTCTGGTGCTTCGCGAGATCGGCCATCGGGAAAAAATCGAACCGGCCCCGGAGGAAATCGCGGATGCCGTACAAAAATACCTCCAGCAATTTCCCGCACCGGAAAAAGCTGAAAAAACCATCAATCCCGATGATCTTCGCGACCACATCCGCGGCTTCCTGCGCAACGAAAAAGTATTTGAATTTTTGGAGAATGTGGTGTAGTATTTGAGCATTATGAATCATCAACACCAACACATCACCAACCAATACCTGATCCCCACCGTAATCGAGAAATCGCAGTTTGGGGAGCGGGCGTATGATATTTATTCGCGGCTTTTGAAGGAGCGGATTGTTTTTCTTGGCGGGGCGATTCATGATCCGGTTGCCAATGCCATTATCGCGCAGCTTTTGTTTCTTGAGTCCGAAGACGAGAAAAAAGACATTAAAATTTATATCAACTCTCCCGGCGGGTCGGTCTCGTCCGCGCTTGCAATCTACGACACCATGCAGTATGTGAAGCCGGATGTCTCGACCATCTGTATCGGTATGGCAGCATCCGGTGCCGCGCTCCTGCTTGCGGCCGGCGCCAAGGGCAAGCGATTCGCGCTGCCCAATGCCGAGATTCTCATCCATCAGGTCATGGCAGGCGGCATTGAAGGCCAGGCAACCGAGATTGAAATTTCCGCGCGCCACATTCTCAAGCTCAAAGACCGGCTCAACCAGATTCTCTCCCGCCACACCGGCAAAGGTGTCGGACAAGTTGAGAAAGACACGGATCGTGACAATTACATGGACGTAGAGGAGGCCAAAAAATACGGCATCATAGACGAGGTGATCAAGCGCAAAGTAAACGGGAAGTAAGGTCTGCGGGGTCAGCTGCAAAATTTTCTATCACTATTCTAACCGATCGGACAACATAGTGATAGAAAATTTGTTTCTTCCGCAAGCGATCACTGCTGTTTGAACAAAATCGGCAGTAGGCTCTCTCCGGTCATTTCTTTGGGTTTAGGTATGGCGAGCAGGTCGAGGATGGTGGGGGCGATGTCGGTGAGCACGCCTTCGGTCTGGCTTTTTTGTCTGGTGATTTCATCGTCGGTACGGGGTGTGGCGCGTTTGAATTGATTGCCGATCAGGTAGAGCGGTACCGGATTGATGGAGTGCTCGGTCAGGGGCTCGCCGGAGATTGTATTGCGTTTGCGCTCGATATTGCCGTGGTCTCCGGTAATGAGCATCACGCCGTTGCCTTGGATAAGCGCGTTCATAATCTGACTGATTGATTCATCAAGCACCTCGGCCGCCTGTATGGATGCCTTAAAGTCGCCAGTATGTCCCACCATGTCGGCGTTTGCAAAGTTTGCGATGATTACGTCACTGGTCGCGAAATGCTCCAAGATCGCGGCAGTAACTTCCTGGGCGCGCATGATGGGCACGTCGTTGAAGTGGCTGCTCGTAACAGAGGGAATAAGCACCCGCTTCTCTCCGGGAAACTCTTGTTCCACTCCACCGTTGAAGAAGTAGGTCACATGCGCGTATTTTTGCGTCTCGGCAATGTGCACATGGGTAAGTCCGGCATCGCCGATCGCGCGCGAAAGCGGCCATTGAATATCAAGCGAAGGAAACGCAACCGATACGGCAAGGCCTTTTTGGTACTCGGTCATGGTAACGACATTAAGTCCCATGATTTTCCGGCGCGGGAATTTATCAAACACCTCGTCACTGAAGGTATGGGTGATCTCGCGCATGGAATCCTCGCGAAAATCGGTAAAGATGAGCGCATCGTTATCCCGCACCAGTGCAAGGGGCCTGTCAGTGGTTTCCTTGGTGACAAAGGCCGGTTCGATAAATTCATCAAAGATTCCGCTCTCGTACGATGCGGCCAAGTACTGGCTTGTCGAGTTGATTGGCGCGCCAATGCCCTGGGTCAGCAGCTGATATGCACGCTCAACGCGCTTCCACTGCTCGTCGCGGTCAAGCGCGTATGATCTGCCGATGATCGTTGCAATATGCGTATTGGGCCAATCTGTTGCGAGGCGTCGTTCAAGTTTGGCTATAAATGCGGCGCCTTCATTGGGTGGGCTGTCTTTGCCGTCGGAGAAGATGTGAAGATAGACGGCGGGCACTTGTTTTTCTTTGAGCAAATCAAGCAAGGCATAGAGATGGTCAACGTACGCGTGTACCGAGCCGGAGGAAACCAGACCGGCGATGTGCAAATTGGTATTGTTGGCGATGACGTGTTCTGCTGCCTGCACCAACGCTGGATTCTCAAAAAATGAGCGGTCGCGGATCGAGGTGATAATGCGCGGCAGATGATGGTAGATCACGCGGCCCGTTCCCATGGTCAAATGTCCGACCTCGGAATTGCCTGCCTCGCCCCACGGCAGACCAACGGCAGCGCCCGATGCTTGCAGCGCGGTAAACGGGTAGTTTTGCTCAATGTCGTGCAATGTCGGAAGGTGCGCTTCCGCCAGCGGGTTTCCCTCTTTTTTAAGCGAAATCCCGAAGCCGTCGAGAATAATCAGAAGTAATGGTTTTGGTATTATATGCATATTTGTTTCCACCGGTCAGGGAGGTTATTGCATAATTCAAGAAATTCGCGCGATCCGGGATGAAAATGAAAGCCCGCATATGCAGCCATTTGTTGAAAACATTGTTCGGTCGGGTCATAGCCGGATGCATCTTTGCAAAACTGCACCGCTTTAGCGATATTGCGATAGTCGGTCTCGATCAGGCGGGATGCCATGCCTGCGGAGCACTGTCCTTTGCGCGGCGCCGGAAGTTTACTGCAAAAGCGCTGCATGGCATCGGTGTCAAATTGAAATTGCACCGTCAGCACATAAAACATTCCGTTGTAGCAGCGATCCCGTTCCGCTGGCTCTTCCTTGTTGCAAAACGTTATCAGCCCGGCCGGCGTTTTTACTTCTTGTGCAAAAAGCGGCCAGCTTTCACTGATGCATGATCCCTTTGCTTCGCCGCTAAAATCGCCGCAAAAAGCATCCCGCGCTTCTTTCGTCGTCTGTTTCCCTTTCACGAGCGCAAAATCTTCCGGCTCAAGCGGCTGGAAAATCTGCATGAAAGCGCCATCCAGACACACATGACTAAACGCAGAACCGAGCGAATTTGGCGCGGTTATCTTTGCGCAAAGCACCGCGGATTTTTTAATATCGCCGCCGGTCATATACATGGCCAGATGGCCAAGCGCATGGTAACACGTGCCGCGCTCAAGCCCGGTCGGCTTCCAATTTTGTTTTGGCTCGCAGAGCGTCTGCAGATCCGGCATGATTTGCTGTATGTGCGCATCGGTAAGCGATTCGGCGCGAAACCGCTCCTGCATGCCTCCGTGGATGCAGCCGTTTGAACATATTCCGCTGGGGCAACGCGCAAGAACCGTTTTCCACTCGTCGGGATTTTTCTTCACCTCCCGCGCCGAAAGCTCGTGCCCGAGCACATGGCAGAAATTGTATGCAGGGTCGCTGTCCTGGACTATTTTCGTCACTGCAAACGTATCTTCCATGGAAATGGCATCCATGAGTTTTGGAATTTCACGGTCGTAGCATCCTGGGCGGTATGATTCTTGCGCGCATGCCGAAACAATATCTTGCGCCAACCGCGCCATTTGCTGCGCATCGGGGCGTGCCAAGGGGTGGCGGGTACGTTGTGAGAATTCATTTTTGACAACAAGCGCGGCGCCAACTAAAAAGATCGCGGTAAAAATTCCTATGCCAAACAGGAGCGCTATTTTTTTATATCTTTGAATACCCATGTGGGAATGACAACAGTCCGGCTAATTATACTGGCAATTATTATATTGATATCGTTGCTCAACCGACAGACAAATCTCGCGGGATTTTGCGACCGTAGCGAAATTTCTTAATATCGAGAGTACGCGGTTAAAACACGGACGGCGCTCTTCCTCTGAAAGAAGTTTTGATTGGCAAAAATCGATCGCCCGGACATATTCGGCCTGCGGCGGGCCGTACTTCAGAAACCCTTCGGCAAACCCGGTAATGCATGAAATATGAAACCGCTTTGGCAATGATCTGCACCATTGCGTTGTCTCAGCATAATCTATCTGTCCTAATCGTACACGCTCAACGCTAAGTCCGGCAAGGGTCTCTTGCGCGTACGCATCTTCTTTGATGGTGTCAATAAATCGTGCCGTTGCTGAAAAATCATTGTTTGCCCCGAGCATAGCCGAGACAAGAAACTGCGTGTAGCATGCACGTTTGTATTTCTCCGGCTGTTCACGGCAAATCCAAAACGGGTCTTTTTGATTTGCCGACAGCTTATACTTTCCTGAATCGGAAAGAATTTCCAGCGCGTTAAACGCGCCGGATGCGCACCGGAAAAGTTCGTCTTGATTTTGCGATACGCGTTCGCACACCGCAATCGCCGGTTTTAAGATCAACCGCGCATTGCCCCACAGCGCGGGATCAGGCACATCATCCACAGATCCGTGCCCGATGCCATGCAAACACGCGCCGCCGGCATCCGCGATAAACACCTTCAGCTTTTTATCCGCGTAGTCGCAAAACGCCCGCGCCTGCGCCGTATCGTTGGTCGTATGCATCAGCGTCTCCATGAATCCGTGGTAAAATCCGTATCCGCAGTATGACGTTTTTGTGGAGAGCGCAAAATCCTTGTTTTGATTAAAAAGCTTAAACGCCTGCTCCCCTATCTGGTGCGTCAGCCCGTGGCAGCTGCCGAGTTGCGAAGGATTCTCCGTTACAAACGCATCAAGCGCGGCAAAAGCGGCGTCAAGATTATTGCCGCGCAATTTTTGCTGTATTATGGTCTCCCAGCATTGGAGTCGCCGGCTGATGTCCGTGTCTTGGCCGCACAAGTTCCGGGATGCAGTTTCGTTTGGCATCTGCCGGCTAAAAAATAAAATGCCTGTCAATAATGCAGGGGCGATAAGAAACAATCCACACAAAAGATATTTTTTTGCAGGCATAATCATAAATGTCGTTTAATCTCCCGCTCAAGCGTTGCTTTGAAATCCCGGATAATCAGTTGGTGTCCTTTCGGGAGAAATCGCCGCAGTTCCTCATCAAAGCTCGCCTTTTCTTTTTGTAATAGGGTCAGCACTTGCTCAAACACTTTACGTTTTTTCTCGGGGAGCAGATTTGCGCGAAGCAGAAAATAGAAATCATAATAATCTCTGGGTTTATGCCGTTCAAGCAGGGCATGCAGTTTCCCCTGGATCAGTAACTCATGTGATGGTTTCGTTGGCAAGCATAGATTACGGTTTTTTGTGTGAGAGCACGTCGATGATCAATGCGTCAAGCCCCGGTCGGCCGTAAAGCTTCCCATATGATATGATTTTTTTGTGCTCAAGACGGTCAATCGAAAGACGATCATTCAGGGTAGTTTTACCAAGCGATACAAAGTAAAGATAATCCGCAAGCGCTTTTTCCGGAGTAGCAATGAAGATCGTATTATTGCCGACTTTCTCCGGTACATAGCCGGTGAAAGCACTTTTTTTGATTTTTTGATAGGAAAAATCTCTGCCCAACGCCGTAAATGTTGCGGTAATTTTTGTGGTTACTGACGTAACGGTATACGGCATTTCAGGAATAATGCCAAAGCGGGAGAGTGCATACTCAAGAGAAACATAAGATGGCTGGTACAGAGCGTTTGCGATCACCTCCTCGTTTGGAATCATTTCCTTCAGCACATACTGTCCTTTTCGCAGGCGCACCAGAAGACCACGCTTCGTGTACGTTTCCAAAAAATAGCGGGTGTTGCGCATCGGAATCTTAAAAATGCGACTGAATTCACCAGGACTAAAAATGGCAACCTTTTTCTCTCGCAAGGTATCATGCACCGCCAAAGGACTGATAATATTCGTTTTGAATTTTGCCAACATATTCAGTGTTTACTCAAACCATTTTATACCAGTGCCTCTTTCCTGTCAACCTGCTCGGTTTCAGTATGGAGTTTGATAGTATGTACTTATGAAAATAAAACGCTTTTATGAAGATTTAAAGCCATTTCTGCATCCAAATAGAGCTTTGGTCATTTTTGGCCCGCGCAGAGTAGGCAAGACAACCCTGCTCAAAGATTTTCTTTCCACAACTAAGCTCAAAAGCAAGCTTGATTCAGGGGATAATATTAAAACCCAACACATTCTCGGATCGCAAGATTTTGATCAAATCCGCGAATATGCGGCTGGATATGAATTGGTCGCCATTGACGAGGCACAGAGAATTCCCAATGTCGGACTTGGCCTTAAAATTCTTGTTGACCAAATTCCCGGAATCCGCTCAAGGATATTCTTGAACTTGAACGGGTGAAAGGATCTAAAATTCTCCTTGACCTTCTGCGGCTTATCGCGTATCAGGTCGGAAGTGAAGTGTCTCTTTCAGAACTTGGTTCAAAAATTGGCGCCGACACCAAGACCGTGGCTCGCTATCTTGATCTGTTTGAAAAGTCGTTTGTGATTCTGAATCTGCGCGGATTCAGCCGTAATCTCCGTAAGGAAGTAACCAAAAAAAGCAAATACTATTTTTACGATCTTGGCATCCGTAACGCAATTATTTCAAATTTTAATTCTATTGATGCGCGCAACGATATAGGCGCTTTATGGGAAAATTTCTGTGTCATTGAGCGCCTGAAAATGAGAACATACCGAGATATCTACGCCAATCAGTATTTTTGGCGTACATGGGATCACAAGGAAATTGATTTAATTGAAGAGCGCGAGGGAAAACTCTTCGGCTATGAATGCAAATACGCCGACCAAGGCGGCCATGCCTACCGGTCTGGCTTCGCCAGATCTTCACGACAGGCAGGCAAAAACAAAGCTGCGTGGCTCAACACATACTCCGAGGCATCATTTGAGCTTATCACCCGCGCGTCATATCTTGATTTTATTTTGTAATCTACTCCCTATTCAACCCGACGAGCGCGATCTCTGCTTCCAGCAAGCAGGCGCGAATTTCCGCTCGTGGGTAAGTTCGGATAGTGAGCTTGCCAAAAAATGCAATCAGCTTTCAGACGCGCCAGCGCGCGGAAGATGTCTTGGACAGAACACCAGTCATAGCGAGTGAATGTGATATAAAGAAACTGAACTATTCCGTCACATTCAAGGGCTAGTTATTTTCTTCCGAGGAGCTTCCTGAATTCTGTGATTGAAATTTTTGCTTGTCGCAGAATTGCACGCATGAGCCAGAGCGGGAGTGGCGTACTATGTTGGGGTACGGTGGTTTGCCGGCTGGTGTCCGTGAGATGCCGAAGTCGTACATGAGATCCACTCTGTCGAATGATATGAAAACCCGCCTTCATTAAGGCGGCGATTACCTCTGCAGATTTCAAAGAGGGAAGCAATGCCATAGTTATGCAGGCACCAATATGCGTGATTTCGGAATCCGACCGGCTACGCGTCCTGTATCGTCGAGAATGAGCTTTTGCTCATCAATCAGGCAGTCGCAGCGAAGTTCAATCGCATCTTTTATCATCCGCTTGGCATTTGCAAGGGAAGTGCCAAATGTAACCACTTCTTCGGGGAACCCAAGAACTTCCGCTCCGTAGGTTCCGCTCTTTGCATCCCGCCATATTCGCGCACGATATAACCCGTGCTTGGTATGGATAATGAATTGTTTTTTTTGTGCTCTCATGTCATTATGTTACTCCACCTTATAGGTATTGGCAAGCGCCAGTCTTGTAACTATCCAGAATTTCCCAGCGTGTGAAGAAAATATGACCTAAGATCATGATTGAGAATTTTTGTGATCGCATATTATTTTTTGTTTTCCTTTACTGGTCTCTTTTGCCAAAACTTTTTCCAGTCCCTTTTGGAGGTGATAGTCGTGCCGTGCCCCGAACCCAACCCCTTTACGAGCGCCTGTTCGAGCCGCTCTTGGTCGCGGCGACGGAGATCCTCGCGGACTAAACTTCGCATATAGTCACTCGGGGTGCCATAGTGATCTTCGTGTACCCGCTGCTTAATTCGCTCCTTGAGCTCTTTGGGAAGTGAGATGCTCATATTTTCTACTTCTCGTGCCATAAATTTTTTATTACTTATTATTACTTATTATTACTATAGGTTAGCTGAAAATTGATGTCAAGTTTCTTTTAAAAATCGATAAGGCATTTCTCGTCCAATGAAATCTCGGACCCCCCAAGCGGTAAACGAGTTTTGCAGCGCCATTCAACCCGACTATCGCGATCTCTGCCTCCAGTCCGCCAGCGTGAATTTCCGCTCGTGGGTAAGTTCGGACCAAGAGCTGCCCCCACGCCTAAATTTAAGGTGTGGGGGCTTGCGGAGAAGTGTAATCAGCCTGCAAACACTCGTGGGCGTATGTCTTGTCTTAAACAAAATACAGTTCACAGTAGCAGTAATCTTACAAACCAGCAACGGTGGTATTATTTTATCCTATTTCTTGATGGTTTTCTGCCGCCGTGTTATCGTTGGCTCATGCAAAAGCTCTACGCGTATGTAGATGAATCGGGCCAGGATACAAAAGGCCGCATATTTGTGGTTGGTGTTGTAGTACTCGAGAAAGAATACGATCACATCCTCAAAGAGCTGCAACAAATCGAAAAGAAATCCGGAAAACGCGTCAAGAAATGGAACAAAGCCCCATATGGTTACCGAAAGGCGTACTTTGAAGGTATCAGCGGAAACAATACTTTTCGTAACTCTCTCTTTTTTGAAACTTTCACTAATAGTAGCAAATACATTGAGATGACCTCGTATGCAACCGCCAAGGCAATTCTCAAAAAAGTAGCGGGTAACGATTATAATGCAACCATTTTCATCGACGGGTTCCGCAAGCGGGAACTCGAGATATTCATTCAAGGATTGCGGGATCTTCACATCAAGCGCCGCAAAGTACGCGGGGTAAGAAATGAAGAGAGTGAAAGTTTCATTCTCCTTGCGGATGCCCTCTGCGGACTCATCCGAGATGCGGACGGAAGCGATAATTGGGCGTCCACTATACTGAACAAAATGAAAAAAGAAGGCATTGTTACTGCCCTCTAAAAAGCAAATGCCCCCGTTGATAGGGGGTAGAGCCTATCCCACATTTTACTGTGAGAGACCCGCCATAAGGTCGGTGTTCAACTCGGGCTTACTTTGCATTATCTACATAATACCAAGGTATAGCGAAAGATGTCAATAGCGCAATGAAAACAGTCGTGAGGATGAAAAAATAACGAGTTTTGCGACGCCATCAAGCCCAACGA